>MNYA01000466.1 GCA_001872985.1 bacterium CG2_30_54_10
ACCTTGTGAAACTGTCATTGCGAGCGCAGCGAAGCAATCTCGTGAACGGGAAGAGATTGCTTCGTCGCTGCGCTCCTCGCAATGACAAATTGAAAGGCAGTTTATCGGTCAAATTGCTACAGTCTCAACTTTTATGACTTTTCGCAGGATGGAAAGTCAATCTTGGACACCGCCAAATTTTTCTTTCCTTCCGATTTTTCGGCCTTTTCTGTAGCGCTCTGTGCGTATCATCTCAATAACTCGCGGAAACTTTGAAAGCGCCGGAATGTGTCCCCCCTTTATTGAGAAGATGCGATTAATGACTTTTGAGTAGTAGTATGCGTCTAAGAACGAGGAATGATATTCTCCAGTGCCACCCGTTTGTAGGCGCAGGCCGCGACTACCAAAAAAAACGTAAGTGTTTAGCCTGATGAAGTGAATACCTCGAACCCTCGCTCAAACAGACACTTTGGAAAATCTACATGCCAATTATCGAGAAGTGGGCGTAACGTTGATCCGATCTGCGTTTGAGGCTTTTTGACTTCAGACCGCTAAACTCATACAAAAAAACTAATTTTGAGAAGTTGCATGTCTTTCGCAAAGCACAAGGAAACCACATTCGGAGCACGGAGCTTCAGATCCGGCTTGCCATGAGGTTTCGCGACGGATCGCCTCGACCGATTCTACCGCCCATTTTTCGAATGCAATAAGGTCAGGCAGGCATTTTCGGAGATCGACATCCAGTTCGGTCATGTAAGCCAGATAGACCTCCGGAAAGTTCAACGAACCCAGGTCGCCAAGAATGCCTCTCTTGGCGGCTGCCAGATACAAAGCCATCTGGCGTTCGTATTTCTCATGGGACGCGGGCGAAAACCCGTGAGTTTTGTAGTCGACAATCTGAACGTCCGGACCGTCACGATCCACACGGTCGGCAAAACCACGAAGCAAAAAAGGTCCGGTCTTGCTTTCGAGTCGAATGTTCACCTCTGCTTCGAGGAGCCATGGCCTGATTGAGGCAAGTTGTGACGAAAGATATCGTTCGAGGATGCGAGCGGCTTTTGGGCGGGCGGCCTCACCGTTTGGCCCGTAGAGAGGGGCAATCCGATCGAGGATTCCTGATATCTGCGGACGGCAATCCTGCGGGGCTGCATGAAAAATCCGCAGCACGTGATGGACAAGGTTGCCGACCATCGTCCCCTCCGAAATATCTCGTTCAACAAGCGGAGCCAAGTGCTGGCGAAAAAAGAAATACCGCCGCGGACATGCCCTGAACCGCGTAAGGTCGACTAGTGAAAAAACTTCTTCCCGGGAAGTAATTTTCGAGTTTTCCTTTGGCCTTTCGAGAAAGTCCTCGACCGCGGTGATGGAGTCGCAAAACCCTGCAATGTCAGGGAGGAGAGATGATGCCTGAACGGGCGCAGCCTCCGAAGCCTCCGCTGCCACCGCCGTATGCGTTCCAGTGGCCAGCCAGGCGTCGCAAAGCGCGTCGGCATCGGAAATCGAGGAGACCGCTCCGCGATCGGGATTTGTTTCCAAAAATGTCCGAATGAAATGCAGCGGCTCGTCCGGGTTATCGGAACGATTACGGGAACCGGTCACGACAAGCAGCTCTTCTGCGCGGGTGAAAGCGACGTAGAGCTTTCTGCGATCTTCAGCAGCCGACGCCCGGCGTTCCCTTTCGATGAAGTTATTGCAAGGCGGGTGGTATGGAGGTTTCCCCTTTGGCCTGACGAGGAGACCTTCTTCCCTGGAAAACCCGATCCGGTCGTGGGCGCTGAAGCGGTGGGCCTTCAGATTCGGAAGAAATACGAGCGGGAACTCAAGGCCTTTCGCTTTGTGAATTGTCATAATCTTGACCGACCCTCGTTCATCGAGGCCCAGGCCTGCTTCCTCTTCATCGACATCGGAAGAAAGCACCCGATCTTGAAAGGCCAGAAAATCGTGGAGCGTTGTGAAAACTCCGCTTTGTTCAAAGCTGCGCACGATCCCGATGAACTTGGAAAGGTTGTTTTCCATTCGTCGTTTTTGCAGATCGTTTTTCTGCGATGCGATGTGCTCCCGGAACCCCGCTTCTTCCATGAGAAAATACACCAGGTCGAGGACCGACATCGTCAGACGCCTGTTTTGGAGGTCGGAAAAAAAACGGAAAAAGCTTTCCGCGCGGTCGGGGAAACCCTCAGGGTCTGCTCTCAGCCGGTTTTCCATCCGAATCCACAGAGGTTCCTGGTCGGTTCCCGGAATTCGCGGAATCACTCCAGGTTCGGGATTTCCCCGTTCGGGATTAGCTGGTTTCATCGGGGTTGGTTGGGCGATTCGTGCAAGCTCCGAGTCGGTAAGCCCGAAGAGAGGGCCGGTAAGGATTTTGACCAGGGAGTGGTCGTGGAAGGGGTTGGCTAGAAGGCGAAGAAATGCCACCATCTCGGCAATCTCGGATCGGTCGTAGAATCCGAGGCCCCCGGACATCTGGTAGGGTATCCCCTGCTCTATGAAAGGGTCTTCGAATGAGGCGGGAAGACGCTTTATCGACGGAACGATTATCGCGATGTCACCGAAGGCAAGGCTTCGCGCTTCCTTGCCCGACAGAAGAAGTCGGCTGTCGACGAGCTTTCGAATCATTCTTGCCATGGCTGACGCATGCTCGCGAGGATGGTCGGAATCAGAAAGAAGGCATGCAATGGTATGCGGCCTTGGCGACGGACCTCGGCGAGAGATTTGTGAAATCTGGTCCGGGGGAAGGTTTGGAGGCAATACTGGACCAATCCAGGAATTGGCAAGGTCGACGATCTCCTTGAAAGAGCGGAAGTTTTCCCGGAGTATGATCTCGGTCGTTCCTTTAAACCCCGTGAATGCAGCCACGTCGGCGCCCTGAAACCTGTATATGCTTTGGCGAAAATCGCCAACTACGGTCAAGTGGCCTTCCCTGCCTGCGAGAAGCCGTTCGATCGTCCGTAACTGTTCGAGGTTGTTGTCCTGGAACTCGTCGATCAGGAAAACGCGCGAGGCGTGGAGGTAGCCGGAGTCGCGCCACTCGCGGACCAGGGTTTCCCCTCGAAGCAGGATCTCATCGAAATCCATCAACCGGCGATCCTGCATGGCTGACAGGAACATCATGTAGTAGCGATGCAACCAGTCGAGAACCCGCTGTTCATAGAGGGTTAAAGGGCTTCCCCTCGTCTGTCCGGTGTGTCTGACCGTCGTCTGAAAACTGGCGGGGCTGAGGAGGAAACGCCTGATTTTTCCGATGGTATGGGGAAATTCTTTTACCAGGGCTTGCGCCTCGGTTGCTTCAAAACCTTCGTCGGCGGAAATCAGGCGTTCCGCGAAGGTAGCCTCGAACTTAAAGAGAATCTCTTCGAGCAGCAGTTGTCGGGCGGTCTCGGTGATCGTCGCATCGGCGCCGTCGAGGCCCGCCGAGAAGGGATCGCGCCGAAGAAGCCCGGACAGGAAGCCGTGGAAGGTGTTTACCTCCATCTCGTGGAACAGCCGTGGCGAGAGACCGCGCTTCTCGACGAGGCGTAGCTTCATCTCGGCGGCGGCTTTCCGGGTGTAGGTTATGGCGACCAGTTCCCGCGGGGCCACTCCATTCAAAAGGAGCGCGGCAACACGGCGGGTAAGAACCTCGGTCTTCCCGGAGCCTGCTCCGGCGATGATCTTCAGGCTTCCCTCGGCAGGAGAAGAAACAGCCCTCGCCTGGTCGTCAGTCAGATTCTGGAGAATCGTTTTTATGGTCATCAGGTTGAAACGGCCGGTCTTTCAGCAATGTCAGGCGCTCCTGGCAGAAAGGGAGAAACTCACACTTTTCGGTAAGACAGGTAGTTGCGTTTTTGTCTTCGGTCGGAAGGCAGTCGAACTTCCGGTCCGAAGAGATCTGGGACAAAAGTTGCGTCAGATTGGCCTCGAACCTGTCTAATCGCCCGGGTTCTATCTCAGCCCCCCAGGCAGGGCCGCATCCGAGGTTCAGAGCGGAAGAACGCAGAAAACCGGGCTTGTACTCTCCGTATTTTTTTGTGTAGAGATCGCTGCGCAGATAGACGGTCACAGCCGAGGCGCGAAGGAATGTGCGGTCGAGCCGGCGGTATGTTCCAGCATCGCGAGCCCGAACCCGTATCGAATGGAGGCGGCAGGCGGCAAGCAGGTAGAACGGCATCTGAAGATCGTGCCCAAAACCGGATTCGCCCGGAAACGCCTGATCCAGCATCTTGGAGCTCGATCGGGTCGTGGTCGCAGTTTTGTAATCGATGATCCAGATCTCACCTCCGGATGGAGCCTCTATCAGGCGGTCGAATCGGCCTCCACAGCGGAAGCCTTCGATCGAAAAATCGAAATTGGTTTCCACGAGCGGCTCAGGCCCGAACGGAAGCTGCCCGTTGTCGAAAACCGCCGTTACATATCGATCCAGGGCCTGCCTGGCGAGGAAATTTCTCCGGGCTCTTTCAAGTGGCCGTAGACCCATGAGTTCAGGAGCGCCAAATTGAGCCCAGAGACTGTCAAGCGCATCATTGGCGGGCCTTGCTCCGCGAGCCCACTGGGATCCTTCGCGATGAATTTGTTCGAGACAAACGTGCAAGGCTCGTCCGAACGCGAGGGATGGATCTGCCGATTCGGCGGGGTCTCTCACCTTCAGGATGTGCTTGAGGAAAAAACGTCGGGGGCATTCGAGATAAGCCTGGATGGCGTAAGTGGTGAATCTGAAGCCTTCCGGGAGGGTGATCCGATCGATCTGGTTTTGCCGCGGCGGCGGGGGCCGAAGACGGGCGAGGAAACGGTCGCTGCCCAAGTCGAGGTTGGCGC
>MNYA01000332.1 GCA_001872985.1 bacterium CG2_30_54_10
CAAATAGAGGCTTCTCGTCGACTGAGTGACCCCACCGCAGGTCATTGAATACTCGAAGAATCGCCGGCCATCGGGGGCTTGGCTGATAACAATGGAAACGGTGCCACTGGCATTTGCCCCGGGGATCAAGGATTCGATGGGGACGGTGATCGTGGCCACCACGACCGCATCATCAGGAACAACCGGGGAAGCCACGGGATTCAAGCCGATCGTGAATGACCAAGCGGATGAAGCCACTTTCCCCGCCGCGTCAGAAATCAGCACGGACGCGGTATGGGTGCCGATCGGAAGGATATCTGCCGCCGTCAGCGGAGGCCGAAAAACCGCTCTCTCGGAATCGATCTTTGTTGGGCCAACCGGGCGGCCATCAAGGGAAATGGTTGCTTTTACCGGGGGTTTTTCCGTTACGAAGGAAACCCAAAGATCGGGAAAGAGGCTTCCTGCTTCGCCTTGGGGACCATAGTCGGTGATGGCAAGTGAAATGGTTGCGCGGAAGTGAGCGGGGACAACGACCTTCTGGCCAGAGTATGAGACCTCATGGGCGGGGATCTGATACGGACAGCCAGCGGATCTCTTCAGCGAAACCGTTTTCGATTCGCCCAACCGTTTTTCAACCGACTGTCGGAACTCTTCGGCCCTTTCAGGGGAGAGGCGGGTATCGCCGTGAAGGGCCTTGAATTTTAGGGCTTCCGCGACCCCCATGGCAAGAGGAAGATCAGAATCGGGCAGGGAAGAAAGGATTCCCGGCAAATCCTCAGAAGCGCCATTCAGCAGGTTTTCCAGAAAGGGATTGGATTTGGCCTCGGGCTGGGCGAACAGGAAGAGGGCGCCCACCAGAACCAGAAAGGCGAGCAATAACGAAACCCGATACGAACGCGGCGAAGTAACGGACATCAAGCCCCAACTTTCAGTCAACCCATTGGAGACATTCTAACGGAAAGGGAAGTGCAAGACAAGTCCCGCTAGAAGGCTTTCAATGGCCTGTCTCCGGAGTTTTGGCGCCGTCAGAGTATCGAGAGTGACCCGATAGATCGGAGATCGGATCGGGAGAAGGGAACAAGGTGCGTTTTATACAAGTCTCGTAGGGCCGACTGGTGGAAACGGTCACCAAAATCGGGTTTCTGGGAAGTTCGAGGTGGAAGAGGGTCGGCTGGTGCGCCGCTGGTGTGCCTGGCGCTTCCCTGGCCGGAACTGGTGAGGGTTTCCGCCGGAAACGGGGTTTCCAGTGGAACCCTGAAACCGCCTGTGGGGGCGTGAGTCGCACCGGGGCGGCGGTCAGGTCGATTTCTGGCGCACGTGGTTTTCCGGGAAGAAGTCAGGGCCTAAAACCTGCATCAAGGCGCCGAGGGTCAGCAGAAAATTGACGTTTTTCAGGGGTGAGGCTGAAGGTTCAAGGAAGTTGGCCCCGGTGTTGTCGCCGATCGACCAGTTGGCGTGTTTGCCGGAACCATTGAGCCCGGCGAAGGGCTTTTCGTGCAACAGAACAACAAGATCGTGGGTCAGGGCGACTTTTTTCATGATGTCCATGGTTTGGAGGTTGTGGTCAGTAGCAAGATTCGCTTCTTCATACAAGGGCGCGATTTCGAATTGATTTGGGGAAACCTCATTGTGGCGTGTTTTTGCGGGGATTCCGCGTCGATACAATTCATGGTCGAGGTCTTCCATAAACCGGATCATCTTTGGATGGATGGCTCCGAAATAATGGTCTTCCATTTGTTGGCCCTTCGCGGGAGGAGCTCCGAAAAGCGTCCGACCGCAGATTCGAAGATCGGGACGGGTTTCGTAAAGTTTTTTCGAAACCACGAAATACTCCTGCTCCGGCCCGGCATTCACGACGATCCTTTTGGCGAGGCGATTGCCGAGCAGGCGCTGGAGCTTCAGACCGGCATCGTTCAGGGCGCGAAGGGAGCGCAGGAGAGGGGTCTTCAGGTCGAGGACGTCGCCAGTCCAGCTGAGGAAAACTGATGGAATGACAAGTGTCCGGGTTCGGCCGGTTTCGAGAAGGAAAGCCGGAGATGTGGGATCCCATGCGGTGTAGCCGCGGGCCTCGAATGTCGACCGGATTCCCCCGGATGGGAATGATGAGGCGTCAGGCTCGGATTGGGTCAATTGCTTGGCCGAGAATCGTTCGATGATGTTACCTTCATCGGAATAGGAAATGAAGGCATCGTGTTTCTCAGCGGTTCCGCCTCTCTGCGGTTGGAACCAATGAGTGAAATGGGTGGCATCTTTTCCGATTGCCCACTCCTTCATGGCATGTGCGACATCGCCGGCAATGGTTTCATCGAGGGTATTTCCGGTCTGGACGGTCTCCACGAGTTTTTCGTAGACTTCGCGGCTGAGTTTCTCGCGCATGATGGCTTTTGTGAAGGTCAGTTCCCCAAAAATTTCAGTGAGTTTTGACATTTATTTGTGCCTCCGTAAAGTTAATTCGACAAATCACAACATATATTTTACCGCGAAACGCCATGGTTTTGGTCAACATTTTAAGAATTTTTAAATTTTGAGGGTATAATTTTTGGTGTTTTGCAGAAAAATACTGAATTGAAGCTTTCAAACTTGGGGGAGATCGAACCTGCCGGAATAAACATTTCGTATCCGCGAGCGCCAAAGAAAACCGCCTAAATTATCAAGATGGAACCAAAGAAGCCACAGAATTCACAGGGAGATCACCAAGAAGGATTGAAGAAGTTAAGCAGTTGAAAATTTCAAAGAAAAGCTGAATTTTTCGGGATCGATGCGCTTTGGCTCACATTTGAAAACGTGCGAGAAAGCCCCAAATTTATCGAAAGAAGGGGAGATAAAAAATTCCAAAGAATTTTTAGCCGCAGATGAACGCAGATGGACGCAGATTTGGAAAAGAACGAAAAAAAAACACAATAAGATCGTTGAAAGATAAGAAATTCCAAAGATTTTTTGGCCGCAGATGAACGCAGATTTGGAGAGGAACGCATAACTTCTCATTAACTCGGGGTTGACATGATTTTTCCCAAGAAGTTCCATTTCTTAAAATTTAGTTTAGCATTGATGCGGGACAATTTTGTCTTCTTTTACACGCTCTATGTTGGATACATGCAGAACGAACAATTAAGAAACTGGTTGGTTTCAATAACGAACAACGTAAAGCACTGGAAAAAATACGAGAGCAAATATGGAATTATTACTCTGATCTGAAAGCCTATAAAGAGGCTCCCGACAACGAGAAGAAGATCAAGCTTTCAGCGCGTATCGACGAAATTTTTATGGCACAGACGTGCTATACAACTCTGAATCAGGCACTTAAACGCATTTACAATAATAAGGCGGAGCTATTGTTGGTGCTTGATTATCCGAACATTCCTCTCCACAATAATCTTAGCGAAGGTGATATTCGCGAGTATGTAAAGAGACGCAAAATTAGCGGGTCTACCAGAAGCGATCTTGGGCGTAAATGTAGAGATACTTTTGCCAGCCTGAAGAAAACTTGTCGAAAATTAGCAATTTCTTTCTGGGATTTCCTAATGGATCGAATATCACGCAAGAACGAAATTCCATGGTTATCCGAGGTGATGTTCCAGCAAATGGAGGCCCCTGATACCTCATGAGCCAATTTCTTCGAAACTGTGGGCGTTTATTCACAGACTTCGAAATCGAGATAATAAGATGCCTTGCCAAAAATCCAATACGATTGCAGACCTAATTTGATTACCGGTCTGGCAAAAAATAATACCCTGTGCAATTCACCAAAAACTAATAAACAACCAAAATGGCCGCCAACGCCGGTTAAAAACTGACCCAGGCACCGGCGAGATTTGACCCACCCCTTTGCCCCGGGGCAACGCCTTTTTCTGCCCTCAGGAAGCGCTGTTCCTTTTGTTGCCGGTTCTTTCCCTGGTGGGTCAGCTTTTTCCCGGTGGGTGGGTCAGAAGTTGACCGGCGGTAGCAAAAATGGCCAGGATCAAAATAATTGGGTGGCGTCAACCCCGAGTTATTGAGAAGTTACGGGATCGTTTGTTAATCACGCCTGGATTTGACGAGCTCTTCGCCGAAAAAGGCGAACCAGACCGTTCCAAGAAGGCCAAATGCGAAGGCAGCGACGAGATTGGCTCGGGCACCCCACTCCCAAAGGAACGCACCTGAAAAGGCGCCGATAGAAACGATACAATCCCGCCAAAGATAGTAGTTGCCAAATGCAGCCGCTTCGCGCCCGCGGGGTGCAAGATCGATGATAAGAGCTTTCCGTGCGGGTTCCCCAAACTCCTTGAGACCACGAACGAAGAAAGCAAATGCGAGAGGCCAGAATGTCGATGAAAAGAGCAGCACGAGCGGAAACACGGTGAAAAGCCCGAAAGTCATCACTACGAACGGTTTCTTGTTCGAGCGGTCGGCAAGCCACGCTACAGGGATGTAGATAAGCATAGCCGTGACCATCTCAATGGAAGTGAGAATTCCGAAATCTACGCCGGAAAGACCATGCAAGTTCATGCACCAAAGTACCACGAAAGGATACGGAATCTGTTCGCAGAACCTGACAAGAATGTCAGCGACCAGAAGTTTGCGAAGCGCGGGGCCAATCAAGGGTTCGGCGGCTGCTGCTGCTCCGAAAGAGTCTTCGGAACCAACCTTGCGAAGAGGCTTTTCGGCAATCATTCCCTGCTGGAAAACCAGTGCGAGCGCGGCCATGACAAGAGCTCCGACGAAGGCGTAACGGACCCCTTCAACCGGACCATACCAGGT
>MNYA01000450.1 GCA_001872985.1 bacterium CG2_30_54_10
CAAAACAAAGGATTCCCCCTATCAAAACCAACACACTTTCCCAACATAGCCTAATTCTTTCGTTCTCCTTCTTTCAAACCGTTAAACTCTTGCGAAAAGTCAATGAAGCCCACTACCCCTTTTTTGAGAAGTTACGTTTTTCCCACACGCCAGTCGGCGCATTATCCGAGCCTTTCCGACAGGCGCGAAAAATCACAGATAATCCGAGACTGTAGCAAATTGGCAGACGAATTGGTTGTTATGTCATTGCGAGGAGCGGAGCGAGGAAGCAATCTCCTGGTAAGAAGAAGATTGCTTCGCTTCGCTCGCAATGACAGTGTTTGACAAAAAGTCTGTCTGTAAAGTTGCTACAGTGTCGATAATCCACAGATAATTCTTGACTTTCCCTTGCACATCTTTTAGAATCGATTGGCCCTGTAAAGGGAAACTATTCACAAAGACTTTTCTCCAAATTTCACACCCCCAAAGGTGGTAGGAATGCTAGGAAAAACGTTTTCAGGTCTGAAGTGGGTTTTACCGATTCTCCTGGTCCTTGCCGTTGGCCATCTGGCTAGGGGCGAATCTCCAGCCTCGGCGCCGGTCTTGGCGCCGACTACGGCTCCGGGAATGATGGGGAAAGACGTTTGTCTTTCGTGCCACACCGACAAGATGAAGGAAACCCTTCATTCCCGGCTGCATCCCAAGACCCCGCGCATTGCGAATCTTGAGTGCGAGGCCTGTCATGGTCCGGGCGAGGGCCATGTCACGGAAGGTGGGGCAAAGGACAAGATCCGCAAGCCCACCCCCAAAATTGTGAAGGATCTTTGCGCCGGCTGCCATCCCAAGGACCGGTCCCTGATGGCGGCCTGGAATCGTGACCCGCACCATACGGAGCCCGAGATCAGTTGCGTGACCTGCCATGACATCCATGCCGCCAAACTGGCATCGCAGTTGGTCAAACCACAGAAAGATCTCTGCCTGGGCTGCCATCCCGATGTGGGGGCCCAGTTTTCCCGTCCCTTCCACCATCCCTTGGGTGAAGGCCAGCTGGAGTGCGTCTCCTGCCACGAACCTCACACCAATGACCGGTTTGCGGGTCGTCCCGGGAAAAAGAACGAACTTTGCGTGAAGTGTCATACCGAGGTAAAAGGGCCATTCACGTGGGAGCACAAAGCCGTAACCGACGATCAGGGATGTCTGAACTGCCATCAGCCGCACGGGGGAACCTCTCGCAAGCTTCTCAAGCAAAGCGACAACCAGATGTGCCTACAGTGCCACCAGGATCAGTTATTTGTTCCCTTGATCATTCCCGGAGCCGGCGGCCGGTCCGAGGTCACAATCGAGCATTCCCGCCGCCCCGCTTTGCAGGGCAAGTGCGCCAAGTGCCATGGGTCGCCCTTCAGCCCGCTGGTTGGCCTCCATAACAAAGCGGTAACGCCATCCGAGTGCTCCCTGTGCCACACTGAAATCAAAGGGAGAGAGCACACTACTTCCGGTCAGGCCGTAGATCACACGCGGTTCATCGCCCAGGGTCGTTGCGTCGATTGTCACACCGACATCCACGGCTCGAACCACTCCCGGAAATTCCTGGATTGAGGGGAACAGTCATGATCAGCAAAAACACCCGAAGGCAAGTTGCGATCACCGTTCTGGTTATGTTCATCCTGCAACAGGCAGGGTTGGCTGGAGCGATCACCGACTCTGGAAAGCTTCAGGAGAAGGTCGATAAAACGTGGACCCGGGCCGGCGACACCATCATCCGGACAGTGCGAACCCCCGATGGTGCCGTGCTTTCCCAGCGTGTCTATGACCGGGCGACCGGGAAATTCATCAAGGAAGGCCCTCCCGAAGGGGCCGAGCAGCCCCTGAAGGCGGAAAAGCCCGCCGCCGGGTCCGAGAAAAAGGGCGAAGCGAGCGAGAAGGTTAAGAAGGAAGAAGAAGCAAGCGCGGCTTCGGGCAGCACTGCCGTCTGGACCAACACCCTGCGCATGGATGCACGCCTTGAAAGCACCAGCGGCAACTCGGCCCATTCCTACCAGGAGCTTTTTAACCATAAAGACGGTCTGGGCATCGGCAAGTTGGAGCTGAAGCGCGTTTCCGACAAACGGTTATTCAGGTTCAACGCCGACTCCTTTGGCACCTGGAACCGATCTTATGGCACATCCCTGAGCTTCAGGAACAGGGCGGAGTTCAGCGTGAAGGCCAAGGTCCAGCGCACCGAGTGGGATTTCGGTTCGATCCTCGACCCAACCTCCACGCGGGACAGTTTCAAGCTAGATGCCGCCTGGGACCGCCCCGATCTCAAGTGGCGCCCCCGCGTGACAATCGGGTTGAACGGGTATGATTGCAACGGGGACATTCTCCGTTTGCAGGGCAGCAGCGATCAGCCCTACCCGCACGCCCGCCTCCAGAATGCCTGGAATCCTTCCAATCGGAATTTTGACCTCGGCGTTTTCGGTGGTCACGGAAGACTTGACTTTTCTCTGTCCTACGGCGAGCAGTCCAGCGGGGACACCACCACGAAGATCTACCAGCGGGACATCGACTTCAATGGCATCCGCGACCTTTTGAACGTCTGGAATTGGCAGCAGAGCTTCAGCCGGACTGTCGGCGGAAATGTGAAATACCAGTTCAGTGACAAGTATTCGTTCCTGGTTGGCGTCACCACCACCAATAGCGATAGCGATTACGACACGATTCGATACCGCTTCGAGCCAGCCGGGGTTCTTCAGAGTTCACAAAATATCGGCGGGCCTGCAGGGAACAACCATGGAACTCTCGATGGTTCCACCCGCCTTGAGGAATACGTCTTCGACGCGAAGCCCAACGACAAGTGGAACGTGCAATCTCGCATCGAACGCCGCTTCATCAAGGCCGATGGCAGCGGATCCTTCCATAATCTCAACGCTTCAGGCACTCTTATCGGCGCTGACGATTCCGTGACGGCAAACCGCATCGCCGAAGGTTTGTTCGAGACGCGGGCCGACTATTACGGATTCGCCCATACCCCCGTTTACTTCGGCTACCGGTTCCTGAACCGCTTTGAGGATGATGATGACACCCTCGGAACCTACGACATCTTCGGTGGCATCCGCACCGCCGCCGCCGCCAACACTCGCAGTATCGTAGATCGGGTGACGCGTGAGACCACCGAGCGGATGGGCTACCTGGGCATCCGGCATCGGTTCAATTCGAAGGTGAGCCTCGATCTTCGGCATGAGAGCGGCGATACCAATGATAACAACTACAACCCTGGGATGGTGGCCGGGCGCGATCAAACCACCATGGTGGGAAGCTATGGCAAGACCCGCCAGGTGGCCACGATCCGGGCCAAGCCAATCAATGATGTACAGGTCATGTTGAAGCTGTGTCGCGATTACACCGACCGCCGGGATATCGGCACTGGAGACGAGCGGAAAGCATTTGCGTTGTATACCAACTGGACCCCCGTAAAGCGCAAGTTCACTGTCGGAGCCGGTTACACCAACACAATCGGCGACTATTCGTTGCGGTTTGCCAGCTACCATGATGAGATCGAAACCCTCACGCTCAATGCCACTTACCGGTTCGACGACAAATGGTCAGCTCTGTTAGATCTGGCCCAATCTGCTTCGGGTGACGTCACAAGGCTTGACTACCAGACGGGGCAGATCAAGATTCTTCGAAAGCTGAAGAAGGGTCATGAAGCGTCGGTGGGTTATGCCCGGCGGCACTACGAAAACCTGAACCTGTCCACGGAAGACTTCACGAACAACGTGTTCCTACTGTCGTATGAACTTCCCCTGTAAAAAGATTCTGCTTACTGGAGTGACGCTCATGTCGTTAAAATCATCCAGAGTCGTGTTCTATGTGTTTCTTTGCGCGGTCGCAACCGCCGCTCTAAACGGTTGTCTGCTCAATCCGGGCAGCAACGATTTCACAGCGGCGCCTGTGACTTTGATGACCCCCGACCCCAGCGCTGAGCATGCCGAACTCTTTTCGCAGCCGTTCGCGTTCAACAGTTCGGGGTTGGCTTCAAGCGTTTTGTTCTCCCACGATGTCCATGTCAACACGCAGGGCCTGAAGTGCGATTTGTGTCATGTGGGTACGGCTCCATGGCCGATCTCCACTTTATCTGTTGGTAATAAGACCATTCGGGGGAACTTTGGAGCCAAATCCTCACTGAAAATGGTTGATTTGACTGCCGGCAAGTTCTGTGGCATCTGTCACAATGGGACGACGGCTTTCAACGAGACGAAGACCTTCAGCGTTTCGGGGAGTAATTGCTACAAATGCCATACCGACCTTTTGGTAACAGGCGGCCCTCCTCCGTTGGTTCCCTACAAGGGGAGTTCCGGATTTTCCCACGATGTTCATGTAGGTCAAGCCAAGAAAACCTGCTTTGATTGCCATGGCGGTCCTTCACCCATTTGGGCGATAATGACGGCAAAAGACTCGACGTACATTATGTATGCCGACCCCGCCAAGCCCGCCATTCCCATCATTGATGATGGCAAGGGTTGCGGAAGCTGCCATAATGCCAGTGACACGGTTCTCGATGTCAACAACCCACGAGACCCCACAACGGGAAAGAGTTGCGATCGATGTCATGATTTGTTTGTCCCTGGGAGGCCCTGAGCAAGTTGTTGTTCCGGGGCTGCAAAGGCAGGGTTCTCGATAAAATGCTCAGTTTCATTGGCTTCCCACCTTTGGCGGCTTTGAAATCCGGCGATTGGATTGCTTTTTACATGCGCATTTTCGTTCAGCATG
>MNYA01000005.1:0-482 GCA_001872985.1 bacterium CG2_30_54_10
CCGTTGGTGAAGCCGCTTTTCGCAGAATTGCGCAAAACGCAGGAAACCACGATGCAATCAAGATCTACGAAGAAAAGTGCCGTTGTAATACTAAGTGCCATTCGCGCGTGCCCCCCTTTATTGAGAAGTTACGTTCAAAGTTCAAAGCACTACCTCTTTTTTGGAATGCACCCCATCAGTTTGGGTATTCCTCACTACCGTTTTATGGTATCCTCGCGGGCATGCATCCTATTCTGTTTGAGTGGGGGAGCGTGCGCATCGGGTCCTATGGCGTACTCCTGGCGTCGGCTTTTGCAACGGCGATTTTCGTCACGAACCGCGAATTCAGGAAGAACGGGCTGTCCAGTGTGCTTGCCTGGGACATCTACCTTCTTGCCATCATCGGCGGAATGTCAGGTTCACGGCTTTTGTACATATTCGAGAACTGGCATCATTTTATCGAAGCGCCTGGCAGATTCATCTTCTCCGCCCCCGGTTTTTCC
>MNYA01000005.1:503-4685 GCA_001872985.1 bacterium CG2_30_54_10
GCTATCGTCATGTGTGCGGTGCGGATCCGATATGCGGGTGAGTCTTTTCTGAAAATCGCCGATCTTTGCGCTCCCGGACTCGCGGTAGGATATGCCATTGGGCGGCTCGGCTGCATCGGAGCCGGCGACGGATGTTACGGTGTTCCGACAATGGCCTGGTTCGGGATGACTTTTCCCAGCGGTCTGGTTTCTACCCTTCGCGACCGCAACCCCGCCTTGGCAGTCCTTTTCCACAATCAGTATCCGGGAGATTCGATCCCGGTGGACATTCCGGTTCACCCCACGCCCCTTTACGAGTCACTTTCGCAACTCGCTCTTCTCGCCATTCTGCTCCTTCCCGGATGGAAAATCGGCCCCGGGCGAAGGTTCGCGATGTTCCTGGCATGGTTCGGGGTCTCGCGTTTCCTGGTCGAGTTCATCCGGCTTAACCCGGTCGTTTGGGGGGGCCTGACCTCGGATCAGCTCCTTTCAGCCGGGGAAATTCTTCTGGGCATTTTGGTTCTCCGGATCGGAAAAGGTTCAGGCGCATCCGGGAATATGCCACAATCGCAAGCATGATCGGAACAGGTGATCCGACGAGAAGAGCCCGGTTTTTGGCGGAAGGCCGCGTGCGAAAAGGCCCCGTCCTTTACTTGATGTCACGCGATCAGCGCGTTGAGGACAACTGGGCACTGATCTACGCGCAGGCCCAGGCCCTCGCCAGGGAAGTCCCGCTGGTCGTAGCATTCATCGTCGATCCTGAGCTTCCCGGAGCAACCCTGCGGGCCTGGGATTTCCTTCTCAAAGGTCTTTTTGAGATCGAAGCCGCACTTAAGGAACATGCCGTACCCTTTTTTGCCCTTTTTGGAAATCCGGTTTCCACAATACTACAATTTGTTGAAAAGTACAATATAGGGTTTGTGGTAACCGACTTCAGCCCGCTGCGCCACGAACGGAACCTGCTGTTCGAATTTGAAGAGGCATCCTCCGTTCCCTTGGTGGAGGTGGATGCGCATAACGTGGTTCCGGCGTGGATCGCTTCACCGAAACAGGAGTTCGCCGCCCGCACATTCCGTCCGAAGCTGAATCGCCAACTTTCGGATTTCCTCGAGGAGTTCCCCCCGCTTGTCACGATGAGGCACACGGCAATGGTTCCACCGCCGATCGATTGGGATGCTTTAAGAAGGTCGCTTCGGGCCGACCCTTCGGTCCCGCCCGTCAATTGGCTGGTTCCCGGCGAGGAAGCCGGCAGAGCGCTGATGGCGGGTTTCCTGGCGGGTGGTATCCGAACCTACCGCCAGACGCGGAACAACCCCACCCTGGACGGAACGTCCAATTTTTCGCCCTATCTGCATTTCGGCCAGATTTCCGCGCAGCGTATCGCGCTATCAATCAGCACTGCCGAGGTTTCGGAAGATTCCCGGCTCGCATTCCTCGAAGAGCTTATCGTTCGCCGTGAGTTATCGGATAATTTCTGTTTGTACAACCCTAAATACGATTCGCCGGATGGCTACCCTGATTGGTCACGGAAGACCCTGACGCTGCATGAAAACGATCGCAGGGAATACTTGTACGATCGCGCCGCTTTCGAGCAGGCTTCCACCCATGACGATCTCTGGAATGCCGCTCAACGGCAGATGATACGAACCGGAAAGATGCACGGTTACCTCAGGATGTACTGGGCGAAAAAAATCCTCGAATGGAGCTCGTCACCCGCGGAAGCCCATCGAATCGCCCTCTATCTCAACGACAGATACGAACTTGATGGTCGCGATCCGAACGGTTATACCGGAGTAGCCTGGAGTATCGGTGGAGTTCACGACCGGCCGTGGGGAATCAGGCCGGTTTTCGGAAGCATTCGCTTCATGAATTTCAAAGCCTGCAAATCGAAGTTCAAAGTCGCCAAGTTCATCGAGCGCTGGCGGGAATAAGCTGTAAACTGGTGTAAGCTGGCGGAGTCAACCGCCAGCTCAGATATGCGGATAGTTTGACAAGAATCCGCTGACATCGAGCCGGGACAGCCGCCCGTTCGGGGTAAGGAATCCGGCCCGGTCGAGTTTTCCAAGAAAGTGGAGGATCTGCTTTTTCCACCACGGCCAGTCGTGCTCCACATCGAAACCCCATAGGTCGAGTAGATGTGGAACCCCTTTGTCGTTCAGCGCGGTCGAAAGAGCGCGGGCTTCTGCGTTCCATTCCTCCCATGGTCCCTGTCCGGCACACAGGATCAAAAGATCGCGCCGAAGGTTGTCGAGAAACCCTGAGCCGGCAAGCCCTGGAACGAACATCAGCGGATCGTTGTAGTAGACATCATCATTGCGAAAATCTCCGACGGCAAAAGCGATGCTGTAGTTCCCGCTCAATGCGATTCCGATGTCGACCAGTTCGGGGTGGCGAAGCATGAAATTGGCGGTATGATAGGCTCCAAAGCTGACGCCCGAGCAAAGAATGCCGGCTCCAGGATGCCCGTCCGAAATGATGAACGGGACCACCTCGTTGGCTATTGCCCAATCATAGTCATTCGCACGCCGAGCTTTGTCGGCCGGCGGGATCTGTGCAAACCAGCTCTCATGATCGAGGCCGTCCACGCAGTAGACCTGGACTTTTCCACCATCAATGTAAGAAGCTATCTGCTCGATCATTCCGAAGTTCTCAAAATCGAAGAACCTTCCGCTGGAGCTGGGGAAAGCAAGCATGGGTTTCCCTCGGGTTCCAAATACCAGCATCTCGAAAGGGCGGCCAATGGCCTTACTTGGGATCGTGACGTAGCTGCGTTTCATTGAGCCTCCTGCTGGATGAAGCGGATCATCTCTTTAACCTCTTCCAGATCGACCGATCGAACCAGATACGCGAAGTTCCCCATTACGGAAACCTCGATCGGGTTCATCGGTTGCCAATGCAGGACTCTCGATCCAAAGTGGCTTACGATCTCGTCATGCGAATGGGAATACCTCCGGTTATTCTTGCAGCCGACAAAAGCACAATGGTATTTCCGGTCGAATGAAAAATCCCGGCGGCCTGTGGCGATGATCTGTGCCCACCAATCGTAGACATCGATATCGGCCGAGAAGTTGAACATATCCGTAGTAAGCCCGCCCGGTGGCCGCATGTTTATCTCGAGACCGCGAAGACTGCCATCGGCCAATCGGAAAAACTCGATATGGAAGAACTTTTCCTTAATTCCCGAAGACTTCACGACTTGTTTTCCCATGGCCTCAATATCTTTGGGAAGAACCCGCACGTTGTAGTAAGAAAGATTCTCATCGTTCGAAACAATCCTGTGAATATCGTTGCTAAAAACGTGCCCGGAGAAAAAGGCCAGATTTCCTTCGCGGTCGGTCAGGCCGTCGAACGATTCGATGATGCCGGCGAGATATTCCTCGAGGAAATAGGTGCGCTCATTTTTTGAGGCGAAGAAGAAGCGGAGGTCATTGTCAGACCGGATCGTGAAAGTATCGCCGGCTCCAACCCCGGAATCCGGCTTGATGAAAACCGGATACCGGGCGTTGATGAAGGATCGACACTGTTCGTAGCTTTCAACAATCACCCCTCGGGCGGTAGGCACCCCTGCCCGTGCAAACACCTGTTTCATCAGCGATTTGCGCTTCATGAACTGAAGGTCTCCAGGCCGAAGCCCGGGAATCCCGAAGGCTTCGCGAATAGCGGCTTCAAGCTCAATCCAGGATTCGAGGTGGGATTCGACCCGATCCAGGCATCCAAAATTAGACTGGAAGAACCGGCATGCCCGAAAAACCTGTTCGGTGTTTTCCATCTGATCAACGCAGTAGTGGCCGGCCAACACGGACCGCAGCTCCGATGTCAGATTTTCGTCCTTCTGGTCGGTGATCCCCAGAACCTCGACGCCATGTTTCTGGAGGCGTCGGGCGAACAACGAGTAGTGACGGGGAAAGTGCGGTGACAAGTGGATGACATTCATGGCCTTCTCCAAGTAAACTGATCGATGTGGCGGCGCCTAACAACCCGCCACTGAGGAAGGATTGTACAAGGAAGCTTCCCGCATGGCAACTATGCTACGCACTTTTGATCCACGAAAAAATTTTCGCGCCATGGTATTGCTGTCACAATCCAATTGCGCCTTTTGCGTATCATCTCAATAATCCGGGGGAGGCATGAGAGCGCACCGGAGGGCGCAAAGCGCCCGACCGCAGGGGATGAGCCTCGCGAATTTACTTCGCGAGGCGAAGG
>MNYA01000302.1 GCA_001872985.1 bacterium CG2_30_54_10
CGAGCCGAGCCGTCGATCTCGCGCACAGTCTTCCCTGCCAACGCGCCGAACCGGGTTTGAACCTCCGTCGGATGCCTTTCAAGCACGGAGCGGATCGACTGGCGCCGACGGATTCCCAGTGTCGGAAGCTCCTTGAAGATGCATTCTTCAAGCGAGAGAAAAAGAGGCGGAGGGCAGATGACCGTTAGGAGCGAGCCCGGACGCCCTTTCTTCATCTGGATCGACGCAATGCTTACGTCCAGGGCTCCCGCGGCCATTAGACGGTCGACGACATGCCCGAGAAGTTCACCGGTTACATTGTCGAGATTGGTTTCAAGGATCACGACTGAATCGAGAAGGCCGCCTGAAGGCGCTGAAGTTCCAAGAAATGCACGTAGGAAATTGGGAATCTTGTACTCCTTGCTTCCGCAGCCGGCACCCACTGCCCCATAGGCGAATTCGGGTGGAAAGCCCGAGACCGCCCCCATTCCGCGAAGGAGGGCGGCGCCGGTGGGGGTCGTCAGTTCACCGATGATTCCAGGTTCGACGAAAACCTGAAAACCCTTCAAAAGCAGTGCGGTAGCAGGTCCGGGGATGGGGATGCGGCCGTGCCGACAATCGATGAACCCGGATCCAAGATTGACTGGGGAAACGAAAATCGAAGTAATTCCGAGCGAATCGATGCAGAAAGCTGTCCCGACAATATCGGCGATGCAATCCCTGGCTCCCACCTCGTGAAAATGGATTTTTTCAACCGACGTTCCATGGATCGATGCTTCAGCTTCACCGAGGCACTGGAAGCAGTCGAGAGCGAGCTTTAGAACCCGCGGCCCAAGACAAGCGCCACCAAGAATGCGACGGATTTCTGAAAGGCTGCGACCATGCTGGTCGTCCGTGTGAGGAGTCCCAGGTTCGGAACCAATCCCAAGTTCCTCTTCAATCGTATTGAAGTATTTGCATCGGAAACCCGACTTGGTGCGCTCTTCGATGAGGAGATCGAGTTTGCCTTCCTCGAATGGAATTCCGGATAGGACGCCACGAAGAGCTTCGGGATCAACTCCAAGGTCGAGGAGAGAGCCGACAGCCATGTTCCCGGCAATTCCCGAGAAACAATCCCAGTAAAGCGTCGTCATTTTTTTCTCCTTTTGATGTATCTTCTGTAACTTCTCAATAAAGGGAGGCACACGCCCCCCTTCGCCTCGCGAAGTAAATCCGCGAGGCTCATCCCCTGCGGTCGGGCGCGTTGCGCCCTCCGGTTTGCTCTCTTGCCTCCCCGAAATTATCGAGCTGATACCTTTTGATGCCACCTTCATCTTGCTCTTGCACCGCATCATCTTTCTTCACTTGCAGGATTCGGACAGCGGCTACAGCCGCTCCGAATCCATTGTCGATGTTCACGACCGTTATTCCGGCCGAACATGCGTTCAGCATCCCGAGAAGCGCGGCGAGGCCCTGAAAGCTTGCGCCATAACCAACCGATGTCGGAACCGCGATGACTGGCGCCGAAACCAACCCCCCGACGACGCTTGGAAGAGCGCCTTCCATCCCTGCGACGGCGATCACCACATCCGCCGTTCGAATTTCGTCGAGACGATTCATCAATCTATGGATTCCGGCGACCCCGATGTCGAAAAACCGTGAAACAGGGAAACCGGCAAATTCGAGGGTGATTGCCGCCTCTTCGGCGACCGGAAGGTCTGACGTTCCCGCTGCCAGAATGGCGGCCCTTCCGGGACGCGGGGGGGCCGAAACCTTGTTGAGCCAGGCAAGTCCAGCATGTTCATGGATTCGCACGTCGGGTACTGCCTTTTTCAAAGCCTTCAAGGATGCCAGGGAACACCGCGTGGCCAGGGCTTTCCCATTCGCCGAAAGAAGATTCCGGAAAATCCTGACGATCTGAGCTGCTGTCTTTCCGGCGCCATAGATCGCCTCCGGAAAACCTGCTCTCTCTTCCCGGCGAGTGTCCAGCACAGCCTCCGAAGTCCTATCCGCCGCCGCGGATGCTTCCTGCAAGGCTCGTCGAAAGTGTGCCGCGGAAAGCTTTCCCGCCCTAAATTCACGGAACAGCTCCGGCAAGCGTGTTGATTGGCTTTTCGATTCGGTCATTTATCAGGTTTATATCCCAAATCCAGCCTTGGGGGCAACCCGGTGAATCGCTCAACAATTCACGCCCGTCGTATTTAATGTGCCGCATCGCAAAATCAAAATCAAACTCAAACGGGCAATTCCCCACCTGCGCCATTTATTGATCGACAGCGGGAGCAAACCGGCGCGAATTAGAATTTTTGTGCAATGCACAATTTTTTCTTGACTTCCGCCGATAGGTGAAGTATCTTTGTTTCATCAGGAAAGCCCAATCAAAAAGAAGGAATATGACGTGATCGACCCAAGAATGATTTCCGGGATGTTGTGCAGCGGTTCAGAGTCTCCGGAATCCGAAAAGAGGGCAACAGTCACGCCAACCACATCCCCGGAGAATCCGCGCGAATTGAAGAATAGGCGCAGTTTTTTTGTCGGCTTTGGCTTGTGCGCTGCAAATCACGCGATTGAAGGTCAAGAGCAGCAAAATGACTGCGCTTCTTCCGGCAAAATTCCCAAAGTTCCCGAAGCTCAGGAATAGTCAGTAAATTTCCAGCATTGGCTGGGTATCGAAAAAAAATAAAAGGAGTTCACAACAATGGAAAACAAAATTTTTGATCGCGAGGAAATGATGCGCCTCACCAACGAAGGCATGGAAGCTTCCATGCGTTTCTTTCTGACCATCAACGAGAACGTGCTGAAGATGGCCGGGTGGCAGGTCGAAACCATGAATGATCAGAACAAAAAAGCCATGGAAACCATGAACGACGCCTACGATCAATACCAGAAGAACAGCCGGGCGATCATGTCACGCATCGAGACCGTTTGCCAGGATGCGATCAAGAACATCATTCCCCAAGAAAAAGCCGCTGATTGCAAGAATTAATCCAAGAAATCAGGGAGGAATTGAACAATGACCAGCACCGGATTTCCCTTCGACCGTGATGAAATGATGCGCCTTGGCCGTGAAGGCATGGAACAAACCATGCGTTTTTACATGACCATGAACGAAAACCTGCTCAAACTGGCTGATATGCAAAAAGATGCATTGAGCCAGGCCAACCAGCGGACAGTCGAAACCCTCAATAAAGCTTACGAAGAGTACCAGAAAAACAGCCGGGTGGCTTTCAGTCGGATGGAATCCCTCATCCATACTGCGTTGGAGCATGCCGACCCCAAAACCAAAGCTCGGGAAAAGTAGGTGGTGTCCCACGCTAACTGATACCGAATTTTGCGAATGAGAGACATGTTTTGGCTCTTGAAGTTAATGTAGCCCACCACCGAAAAGTAACGCAAAGGTTTTTTTCAAATCGTTCTGAAAAAAAGTGGTGGGTGTGACCTTTGCATGGTGTGTCGGCCCAAAGTGGCGGAGGCTTCCAAACCCTTCTGCGGGGGTTTCTCGCCTACGCCACTTTCCGGACGGCCAAACGCAGCCGGAGTTGGTGACAACCTTTTTTTTGTAAGGCCACAGGGAGTGGGCCGCGTGAATTCATTTCGCGGGTTGAGAAGATAAGGTTTCCCCGGGCCGTCGCCAGACCAAAAACACAACCGTTCCCAGTACAACGGCGAACCAGAGAGTGACCCCCCTGATCAACAGAGTGGCGGCTATTGCGGGTTCTCGGCCAATACCGACGTAGAGGAACAATCCCCCTAGGGTTCCCTCGGTTACCCCCATTCCGCCGGGCAGAAACGACAAAGCGCCCAGTATCGAGCTGACCGCGTGGGAAAAGACCGAAACTCCAAGAAGCTCAGGCAGATCGACGCCAAGTGCCCGGAAAATGAAGAACAGAGCCACTCCTTCCCCCGCCCATGATAATATACTGAGCGGGACCGTCAGCAGAAGCGAAGGAAGGGACAGAAGATTCTGCGAACTTTCCTCGAGAACCTGGAATGAGCG
The DNA here is from genome assembly GCA_001872985.1 of bacterium CG2_30_54_10. GTDB lineage: Bacteria > Muiribacteriota > Ozemobacteria > Ozemobacterales > Ozemobacteraceae > CG2-30-54-10. The sequence continues at coordinate 3,956 of MNYA01000302.1, forward strand.
GCGCAATGAGGCAAGGCGCTTGAACCGGCTCAGCACCGAGCGATCCAGAAAAGACCAGAATCCTCGGCGCGTGATTGAGACGACCCCGACGCCCAACAGCATCCCCAAAACGATCAGCCCTCCGGTTCCGACGGCGAACCGGCTGCTCCCGATGAGGCTAAGGGCGACCAGGCCCAGAAGGTCGGTCACGCGCTCTGCCAGCACTATCGGCGCCGATCGAGCTACGGGAATCGAATACCGGGATTTGAGGAGCACCGACTTCATCAGTTCTCCAAGTTTTCCAGGGCTAAGCACCATCGTGAATGCTGAGAAGAAGATCCAGAGACTATCTCCGAAGGTAATCTTTATTCCAAGGCGTTTTAGAAAGTAGTTCCATTTCAGAAACCGCAGACCGTAGTTGAAGCAGACGGCCAAGATCATGGCTACGAACCAGAACGGAGAGATCGATCTAACCAACCCGGCCACACGACCAACGTCACCGAGCATCGCGGTTAAGGTGGCTCCGATGACCAGCGCCATAAACAGCCACAATCCCAGGCGCAACAAAGCTGAACGGGAAAAATGGCTTCCCCCATCCGGCGCCAGACGAGTGCTTTCTGAAAGGGTCATCAGAAATATCTACTCAATAATTCGGGGAAACTCAATGATTCCTGGCGCAAGAGATTTCTCCCTTCGGTCGAAATGACAGCATCGTTTG
>MNYA01000223.1:0-4394 GCA_001872985.1 bacterium CG2_30_54_10
TTGAATCTCGTCTCGCCTCGTGGCGGATCGGAATGCTTGAATCTCGTCTCGCCTCGTGGCGGATCGGAATGCTTGAATCTCGTCTCGCCTCGTGGCGGATCGGAATGCTTGAATCTCGTCTCGCCTCGTGGCTTTTGGAATATCTTTCCAGAAGTGCGGGTCTGATAGCCTACCTTTTCTCGGTCGGAAACTCTGGAAGCTGCGGATAAGCCCTGTCTATCTCTAGTGGCAACGCCATTCCCAATGGGAGATACATTCTGATCTGTCGGTCGATTTTCCGCTGGATAGCGTCGCCCCCTGTTTGGACGGCGTCCATTGGGGAGGTCAAAATCGTGAAGCGGCTTAGGGAACGGCTTGTTCCCGAAAGCCTTTTTTCGGAAGCCTTCCGGAATGGCGCCGCGAGAACCGGATTGCGCTCCCGATTGCGCACCGGATTGTGGTTTCTGATGTCGAGGGTGTTTGGAATTTTTTTCCATGTCAATCCTTGTTGGAGTCGATTTTGCGGCGCTGAGCGCGGGTTTCCAGATCGCGGAAATAATCCTCGGGAAGTCCGAACAAACCCAGTTGGTGTGCGTGCTTCCCTTGGTCTCCATGGAAATCGCTTCCACCGGCCATTCCTAAGCCCCGCTCTTTAGCGATGTTCCGAAAGAAATCGACGCTGCTCGCTGAGTGTTCGGAATAGAAAACTTCTATCCCGTCCCAGGGGAGACTTTCCACTTTTTTCCAGATCTGATGCCAATCAGGTATAAGGCCAGGGTGGGCGATTACGGCGAGCCCTCCGGCGCCTTGGATCGCCCGAATTCCATCTTCGGGAATCACCTGCTCTTTTGGAACGTAAGCCGGTCTTCCTTGGCCCAAAAACCGGTTGAAAGCCTCCTGAAAGTCTGGAACTACGCCGATCTCGCGCAGGTAGCGGGCGACATGCGGCCGGCCCAGGACTCTATCTTTGTCCGCCAGGAATTTTTCCCTGAGCGGCTGAACGTCAATATCGAGCCTTCCAAGCTTGTCCAGAATCGACATCGCCCTTGTAAAGCGGGAACGTTGCTGGTTTTTTAGAAGTCGGGTCAATGAGACCGAAAAGGGGTCAACAAACAAGCCTACCACGTGGAGGGAAAACTCCTTGTCGGGCCAACCGCAGGAAAGTTCGATTCCGGGGACTACCTGTGTTCCAAACTTTTTACCGGCTTCAATGGCTTCGGGGATGCCGCAAAGGGTATCGTGGTCGGTCAGCCCGATGACCGAAAGCCCGGCGTCATGTGCCTGCTTCAGCAGGTTCGTTGGTGTGAGCACTCCATCTGAGGCTGTGCTGTGAACGTGTAGATCAGCGAAAATTTTGTCACCCATTTTTCAACCAATGCATCAGAATAAGTGATGTGCAGGGTATCAGCTCAATAATTCGCGGGAAACACGAAAACGGGGCGGAGGGCGCAAAACGCCCGACTGCAGGAAGCGAGACACGCGAATTCACTTCGCGTGCCGAGAAGAAGCGCGTGCCCCCTTTTTTTGAAAGATACTGTGCAGTCCACTTCAGTGCGGCCCATGATACCTCACAACGCTCCTTGAGTCCACTCTCAATGAAATTTCCAATCGTTTTGACTTCATCGGGAGGATGGGCTATACTTCAGCAGCGAAATTTGGGACTTAACTGGGTCCCGTTTGGGGAGTTTCCTTTTGCAAAAAAAGCATTTTTGCCCGTTCACCCGGTGCTGGTCTCAGCTTTTGGGCGCCGGTTTTTTCCTGGCAGTCACCCTCGTTCTTGCAGCCTTTGTTTTTCCGGCGATTGCTTCCAAAAACCTTTTACCGCGATTGCCTGAACTCGTCATCGAGAAGGGATACTCCGATGCATTCGAGGTCGTTGAGTGTGTCGCCAAAAGCCGATTGGTGGCTGATGGCGCTGAGAGCCATCTCAAGGTCGTCCTGAAAAATGTTTCAGGGAAACCTGTCGTAAGCGCTTTGAAAATCAGGATCCTTTATCTTCTGTCGGACCAAGCTGCTGAGATGTCCGTGAACGGGAAGGGTTCCCGTTTTGACCGGAAAAATCCGCGGGTCGCATTTTCCCTTCAGCCCAACGAGGAACTTACCGTGACCCTGGAGGCGAGGCAAAACATTCTTTACAACCTCGACGCCCTAAAACAAGAACAGGAAGGAACCAGGCGCGATTCCAAAAATGGGAAAGATCCGCTTTTTACCCTGGACAGTCTGAAAAAATTGTTCAGCCAGGAAAACTTCGGCCGTAGGTATCTTGTCGGACCGCTGGTTTCCAAATGGGGAATATTCCCCGTCCCTTTCCGCCAGGTCAAGCTCGATATAACGGTCCCACATGATTTCGGCGGAGTGTTCCCCGACGAAAGCCTTTGGAAAAAGACCGAACGCGGAGGTTCCACCGTTTTTTCCTTCGAAGGAACCGACGGCTTCAGCGGTGCGGTTTTCCTACCCAAACAGGACGTCGACTTATTCCGGAAGATCCAGGAAGAATCAAAACCCGCGCCCAAAAGCCCTCTGGAAAAGCCGTAAGGCCTTGTTAAAAAATGACTGTTACATTCTGGTTCATCGACCGGCAACAGGGGGCCGTTGAACAATAACTGTTGTCATGGTTATTGTTTAACAGCCACTAAGACCTTTTGGGTTTTGGTTGGTCCGCCGATGTGTCATCTCAATCTTTCCCTCCCATTTTCCGGCCTTCTCTGCGGCCTCTGAGGCAAAAAATCTTTCGGCGTTTTTGTATAAGAAGTTATCAGCCCACTTTTGTTTTTCGCCAAAAATATGCTCCGATTCCACCCGTCAGCATCTGGAGAAATGCTCCAAGACCCGCCAGTAAAAGCAGCTCCGACCATTTCCCGGAGGGGGAAAAGAAAATGTTCAGGTGGGCTAGGGCCAGGGCAACTGGCTTGACGAGCGGGAATGCCAGCAAAGCCGCCAAAATAGGGGGCAAGCTCCAAAGTAGCGCGTTTCGGCCTGAAGTCCAGGCCAGCCCCGAGAATAACAGAATCATCTGGACGGCTGCGGCCAGGGCTGCCCCGAACCCGACGCCGGACGGGCCGACATGCTGGACCATCCAACCGTCGAATAGAATATTCGTCATGATTGCCAGTAGCCCCGCAAAGAATGGCAGACGGAAGTTTCCCCGCGCGAAGAATGCCCGATTCAAAACCAAACAGACGGATGAAGGCAGAATCCAAAAGGAATAGTTTCTGAAAAATTCCGCAGTCAGCGCCGTCTCGGCCACGCTGAAGCGGCCATGGCGCAATACCACATCCACCAATGTGTCGCTGCCGGCTTGTATGACCAGAAAAATTGGGATCAGCATCGCGACCAGAGCCCAAAGCCCGGCGCCAAGAAGGCGGTCCCTGCGTTCTTCATCCGCTTCACTCATGCTCGGAAAAAGCACTGTGGCAAGACTGATGGAAATGATTCCCAGCGGAAGGTTGATCAGCTTTTCGTTGTAATTCAGAACGCTGACGGATCCGACAGCCTGTGAAGAAAGAAGGTAACGCTCATACACCGGAACGATCGGCATAAGAAAGATCCAGAGGGAAATCGGGGCGACATTAGCTGCAAACTCTCGGATAACATCCCAGCAGAAAGAGGCTCTTGAGAGCGCACGATCGACAACTAGACCCTGGCCTCTAGTCAACCAGCCCAGCCAGATCAACTGGAAAACTGCGCCGAGGCTCACCGACAAAGCTATTGATTCGAGGTTTCCGCCGTTGGCCATGAGAATGCCGGCGATTATTGTTCCGTTAACTACCAGCGGGCCCAGGCCGGGACCGGCAAAATGGTTGCGGGCGTTTAGGAATGCTGCCATTACGGCGGCCTGCGCTGAAAGGAGAACGTAGGGAGCTATGATCCTCCAAAGATGCGCCAGATTCGAGATTCCCGGTTCTGAGAAACCGGGCACGAGAAGCCTACAGAGCGGTTCCGCGAAGATTTCCAGACCGATGATCGGCACGGAGGAAACTGCCGTGACCGTCCAGAAGATGCTCCAAAAAGATTTCTGGAGCTGACCCGGGTTTGCCTTTTGGCGCACGAATATCGGAACGGCGGCACTGGAGATCAGCCCCTCGCTAAGGAATCGGTACATGAGTTCGGGAATGAATAGGGCGGTCAGGAAGACATCAGATTCCGGCCCGCTACCAAAGAAGGATGCGAAAATTGCGACTCTAATGAACCCGCTGAAACGCGACAGCAAGGTCAGAAAGGCCAACAATCCGAAGGCACGCTTCAGCACGGACAATCACTCCAATGGCCAGAATCAGCGGTCGGGCTTTCGGGGACTTCGCTTTTAGCGATTGCACTTTCAGCGGCTGCGTTTTCAGTGGCTGCGCTTTGGGCAGCTGCGCCTTGGGCGACTGCACTTTGGGCGACTGCGTTTTCAGGGGCTGCGTTTTGGGCGA
>MNYA01000223.1:4428-4653 GCA_001872985.1 bacterium CG2_30_54_10
GCTTTGGGCGACTGCGCTTTGGGCGACTGCGTTTTCAGTGGCTGCGCTTTGGGCGACTGCATTTGTCAGAGACTCCGGGCGATCGGTATCTGGCAGCACGGACAATCACTCTCCTGAAATGGAAAAGCCCCGGCTCGAGCCGGGGCATTGAAGCATTCTATTCAGTGACCTGAGCTGCCATCGGTGGGGCAGCCGCCATTTCCGCAGTCTCCACCATCGCCGCCG
>MNYA01000449.1 GCA_001872985.1 bacterium CG2_30_54_10
CGTCAATCCCCAAATCAACAAAATTTTCTTAGACGTACTAAACCCTGGATCTTGGAAAAGTGCCTAAAATCCACAGTTTCGATGTTTTTAGTGTCTAAATTTTAAGGCAATATTTCAGAAATGTCAAAGAGATAATTCTTAGACGTACAATTTTCACAAAAAAAAGCGATTTCCGCTTTCAATCAGGTTTTTTCGATTTTTTTATGGCTCAACTGGTAAATACGGGCTTCAAGGAACATTCGATTCGACCTTTTTCTGACAGATACATGACTTCGGCGAGAACGATCGCCGGGACGAAAATCGTCGTGTCGCCCTCTTCGGCCATTTCGAAGATTGACTTGGCTTCCTTCCCCATTTTTCTTTTTTCGAGCCGGAGGACTAAAGCCATGGTATCGGCGGCGAACTCATTCGCGTGGGAATTTTTTCTCATAGCTCTCGAATTCCTTCTCAAGGTGGGAAAGCGTGTCCTTTCGCGCCTGACCGATACTCGCTTTCAACATGGCGCCGAGGTCGGCATCGAATTCCTCCGGGTCGAGGTATTTCTTCCGCAAGAAGAAAACGTAGGAAGCTATTTCGGAAACGGCCTGGGGTGGAAGACCTTTCAGCCCTTTCAGGATCAGATCTTGAACATTTCTCGGCATTCGTTCGAACTCCTTTCGCGTTCAGGCTGGGCAAAATTGTCATTCAAGGCCATCGCCTCCAAAATCACAGCCCTCATTGGATCGATTTTATCACCCTCAGTGAATCAAGGCAAAGGTCATCGGAATCAATGATGTGGAACCCTCGTTGAGTTCACCAAAACCAGTAGCGGGGGCGGGGGATTTTCGGTTCCACCGCCATTCGGTGGGCTTGGTGGCGGTGGGAACCAAACCAAGGTCCGGATCGCCGTCGAAGTCCAACCAATCGACGTGAATTCCGGTTTGGTCGCCACCGCGTTGAGCGGGAAGGATGAAACCTCCGTCGGTGGTTTCAACTTTTCCCTTTCAGGCAACGGCTACAGTGCATGGGATGGGAACCAGGAATTTGAAAGCTCGGGGCTGGGGAAATCCATGAAGAAGGTTGCCCTGAACATCGTCGATCAGTTGGAAAAAACTGAAATCAAAATCGTGGAGACCTTCAAGCCCCTCGAAGGTTACGTGTAACCATGTCAGGGCAGCGAAGCAAGCCATCTGTGAGCGGTTATTACGAGGACGGGGTGGGTCCCGTTCTTGAAATACCTTTTCACACCTTCCAGCCGTGTCAGTTGTACGGCGGGAACATTCAGAAGCTTCTGGTATGCCATGAGGCTGTCGGCGGGAGTGTCTCCACCTGCCTTTGTTTCCACCACGAGGAACGGGATATGGTTCTCCGCCAACAGGAAGTCGACCCCCCGCTTTTCCTTGTCCCGGAGGAAATGGAGACTGAAGAATCCGAGGCCAAGATCGTTCCAGACCTCCACCGCTCGCAAAAGTTCAACGGCGACCAGATTCTCGAAACGGGCCCCTTCATCCTCAATGACGGGGAAGTTGAAAAGATACAGTTTTCTCTCTTTCACCAGGCTTCGCGTGATTTTGGCGGTCCATGGGGAGAGACGAAACGTCAGATAAAAGGCATCAAACAGGAGCAGCCAGTTTTTCACGCTGTCGAACGCGACCTGGAGGTCACCTGCCAGATTGTTCATGGAAAGCATGCTTCCCACCCTTGACGGCAGGAGGGCAAAAAGGGTTTCCAGGTGATCCAGATTGCGAATATCCGCCACGGTCCGGATATCATCGCGCACGATCTGCTGACCGTAGGCGTTCGACCAGGTTCGCCAGAAGGCTTTCCGGCCTTTCGAGAACGGTTCGGGAAATCCTCCAAATTCCCATAGCGATTGAAACAGGCTGGACGTTGAAGCCGGGGAGTTGTCATCACAGCCATCGAGGGGGTTTTCCTTAAACCTTTGAAATGGTCTCCGGTTTTCCGCGAGCTCCGCCAGGGTGAACGGAAAGAGATGGAACTTGAGAAAGCGACCTGCCAGCGAGTCCCCGGCTTTGCGAGAATACTCGAGACGGCCGCTGCCCATGACGAGAAAATGATACTCCTCCGAAAATCGGTCGTACACTCCCTTGAGGTAATTCTTCCAGTCCCGAAATTTGTGGAGTTCGTCGAAAATGACAAGGGGCTTCGAAGAAATCCGGCTTCGGGGCTCCTTGTCGAAAAAGGCGGGGTCGGAAATCAACCGGCTTTTATCGGTAGGAAGGTCCCAATTGAAATACACCGAATCGGGAAACCCTTTCGCGAGGATTTTCCGGGCAAACGTGGTCTTCCCTGATTGTCGGGGGCCGGCCAGCAGGATCAGAGATTTGTCGGCGGAAACGTCATCCCAGATGGTCTTATACAGATTCCTGTCTTTCATCTCCCCAAGTATTCAGCCATACTCTGAAAAAGTCAAGCCTTTTTCCGAGTATGGCTGGATACCCTTATTAACCCCGGGCTACCATGGTGGACAGAATATCCATGAAAAAGGTCGCCCTGAAGATAGTCGATCAGTTGGAAAAAACTGAAATCAAAATCGTGGAGACCTTCAAGCCCCTCGAAGGCTACGTCATGGGCGTCGAGGGCGACCAGATTTTCATCAACATCGGAACCAATGAAGGGGTGGTAAAGGGAATGAACTTCAGCATCTCCCGCATCAAGGAAATGGTTGACCCTGTTTCCGGCACCACGAAGACAGTTCAAATGCCCCTGGCCGATGTGAAAATCATTTCAGTTCAAGATGCTGTTTCCGTTGGAATGGTAGCGGGAGGGGCTTCCAAAGGCATTCAACCCAAGGACCATGCGAAGAGAAGGCAATAGACCTCATTGCCGGTGGTCCCTCCGCCGGTTTGTCGGTCTATGCACTTTCTGCTGAGGGATGGTCCGCCTTGAATTGATGGCGTTGAAGCCCCCTGATTTTTAGGCGGGAGGCCTTACTTGTCGAGGTCTCCCTTGTGCAGTTCGGCCCGATCAGATTCAGGCACGACATGGTTCCTTCCATCTCGAGAAATGTCCGCAACTCCCCAGCCTTGAAAGCAGCGCTCTTGTTGAAGGAAAGCACATTTAAAACCGGCCACGGGACCTCCCTGAGGTTTCGCAAATGCTTTTCCGGGGAAAGGCTTTTCATGGCTCCGGAAACTCTACTTGATTTGCTGCCTTTTTCTTCCATTTTTTTTATTGGCCTGAAACTGAGTCGGCAGGATCGTGAAGCCTTCCTTTCGGGCAGCCTCTCCCAGTTTGAGATCGAGGCAGACGAAACTGTGCCCGTTCGGCTTTTTGTCTGTCCAGGTAATTGCGGCGGCGAGCTGCAAAGAGTCGGCAGCCCTCAATGGGTGGTTCAGAAGCAATCTTCCAGTGATCTCTCTTATTTCCTCGCACGGCTTCATCTCAACCCAGGCCGAGGAGAGCAAAGAAAGTGTCGCTCTGACATCTTCTTCCTCTTCGGAACTCAGAAAACCGTCACGCCAGAGACGGGCGAACGCTGAATGGCATTCAATAACACTTCCCCACCAGACAACAATCGAGTTATCTTCTCTTGCGATACCATGGACTACCTTTGTCAAGGGCTGGGTAATGCATAACGGAACAATCGCCGAAGCGTCCCAGAACTTCATCTCCCTCCTCTCCGTTCGTCTATCAGGTTATCCAGCGCAACTCCTTCTACGTCCTTCGGTCTTGGACGGGTCCAGAAATTTTCAGGAAGTTTTCCCGAGCCGATGCGGGCCAGACCTGCTTTTTCAAGAGTCAAAAGGTGAGGTGATATTCCCTTTTCACCCCTTCTGACAGGAATGATCCTGGCGATCGGCCTTCCTCTGTCAGTAACAACTATTTCTTCCCCCAATTTGACTTTCAGAAGATACTCGCTGAGATTTGCCTTCAATTTTGAGACTGCAGCCGTTTCCATGAAAAAGTACCTCCCATCAATATGACTAATATAGTCATTTCATTATGACTAGTCAAGTTATTTGCCTTGCAGTGTTTTCGAGGATGAACAGGATAATGGAATTCAATGTTGATCTTTATCCTGTTAGTCCTGTTCATCCATGTAGATATGAAATTTTGTTAAGTGTTTAGCCTTCTGAAGCGAATTCCTCGAAACCTTGCTCCAACGGACACTTTGGAAAATTTTCATGATGGCAATCGATGACTGAGAAAAACATTGATCTGATCGACGTTTGAGGCAGTTTAACTTCAGACCGCTAAACTCATTCAAATTTTGTTACTCTTGGTAATCACGGTCGGAGGTTTCCCCCGCGTGCAAAACCAAATTTTTCGATTTCCCGTCTGGAAGTCGGAAGAGGAACCTCTTTTGTCATTTTCACCTCCAGATGGATTCGTTCAGGGAAATGGAACTCATGAGACGAGATCTACCACGAACAACCTGAGCATGCTCATGGTGGAGCAAAAAAGGTCGTCAGGTGGTGCGGTAAATGGCCGGGCCTTCCCGGACCACGGGCGGGCGGGGGGGGAAGACTTTGCCGAAGTCGATGACCAACCCCGGAAAGGCCGCCACTTTTAGGGACAGACTCTCGCAATCAAGGATTTCGACCCTGCCGAAGGAACGCTTTACCAGGCGGTAGACTGTCACCAAGCGGCCTACCGGGTCCACCAGCCAGAATTCCCGGACCCCATGCCGTTCGTAGACCCGCCGCTTGCGGATGTGGTCTCGAGATGCGGTAGAGGGGGAGAGGACTTCGATGACGAAATCCGGGGCACCCTTGCCGCACCGATCATCGTACCGGGTGGGGTCGCAGACCACCGCCAGATCGGGTTTCACAACGTCGGTGATTTCGGATTCCTTCTCTCCG
>MNYA01000115.1 GCA_001872985.1 bacterium CG2_30_54_10
CGAGGAAAGTGAGGAACCCGGCTCGTTGAAGGCGAGATGCCCGTCCCCGCCGATTCCGAGAAGTTGCAGATCGATTCCGCCGGCGGCCTTGATACTTCGTTCGTAAGCCTCACAGGATCCGGGAATATCAGCCGCGCATCCGTCGGGAAGATGAGTGGCTCCGGGCCTTAAATCCAGGTGCTGAAAGAGGTGCTTTTCCATGACTGCGTGGAATGAGCCTGGGTGGCTAGGATCCAGGCCGACATACTCGTCAAGGTTGAAGGTGACGACATTCTTGAAGGAAAGGCCCTCCTCGCAATGCATCCGAACGAGCTCGGCATAAAGCGACAACGGCGTTGAACCAGTCGCAAGACCAAGAACCGCGTCGGCCCTCTCCCTGACAACCTGGGCGATGATTTTAGCCCCCAGAAGGCCGGCCTTTACCCGGTCGGGTTTGACGATCAGTTCCATGTGTCAGCTCAACCCTCACTACCCACAATTTAAATGCTTGCCCTGGACGCCTTGCAAAGACACCGACGAGCAATTATACTACATCAAATCCATGGTGGGGAGGTTTTTCATGAGGAACTCAGGCCTTCGTTGGATCTCCTTCATTCTCTTGCTGACCGCTTGTTTTAACGGTGTTCCCGCCGCGCATGCGGGCGATCTCGTCATGACCCATCGCTTTTCCGCGTTTGGCGAGTCGCAACCGACGTCCTGGCGTGTTCTGCTAGAGTTCAGCCAGCCGGTCTCAGTTCTCGACATATCGAGGGTGATCACCCTGACGGTTAACGGAAAACCAGGCCAGTTCAAGATCAGAAACTCAACCGACCTTCAATCGGGGCTGGTTAACTCACCCCTTCCGAGCGAACGAACCATATTCATCATTGAACCGAAGGCTGCTTCACCGACGGGAGCGACCTGCACCGTCTTCATCGGAAAGGATCTTCCATCCGCCGATAAAAAATTGAAGCTCCTCACCGATCAGAAGTTTACCTTCACTACCTGCGACATGGCGCGTCTGCTGACGGTCGAGCCTTTTTACAACGTCCCCGACGAAAAAGGCGCATCGCTGGTTTTTTCCGCCGATCTTTCTGAAAAAGACGTCAAGGCGCAGATCCGATCGCTGCCTCCGGTTGGCCGCTTGAAAGTCAAGCGGCTGGGCGCTCAGTCCGAAGGCTGCTGGGCTTACCACCTCCTTGGAGGCTTCCAGAGCGGGAAAACGTATCTGGTACAGACCAAGGACCCCGCCGGTTATACCCCCGAGGCGGTCCTCGAACCGGCTTCGTTCACTTTCACGGCCAAAGGCCCATCACCAACGATCACAGTCGAGTGCGACCGCTCGGTTCTCGAACTCAAGAGCCGCCAACTGGTCCCGGTCTCCGTCATCAGCGTCTCCCAGGTGCAGTGCGAGATCGTCCGCATTCCCCCGCTCTTCGCCCCCGAGTATTCCGATCTGACGGTTTTCGCCAGCAACGATGCTCCCCGCCCAAGATCGAGCGCCAAAATGGCCGCTTCCGACCAGGTGGAATCCAGGATCGCGGAGGCGATCGCCGGCGCAGAGACCCACGTGGCCGACAACATGAAAAACCTCGATGCCTTCAAGGCTTTGGCGTCTCCCTCAAACGGGGTTGAACTCGCTTGGTTCCTGGGCGCTTTCGCCAGCAATCGCGAGGTTTTCATCAACCAGGCCCGCCCCGACAAATTGAACCGGCTTTCACTTCCTATAGCCTTCCGGCCTAATCCTGAAAAAGGCGGCCCGATCCTTCTCAAGCTCATGAATGGGGAGGGTGACGAGGGAAATGCAGCCCGTCTGTTCCAGGTCACCGATCTCTCGATAACCTATAAATTCACCGAGAAAGAACTCCTCCTCTGGGTCACCTCGTTGGAAAGCGGGAAACCCGTTCCGAACGTTGCTTTTATGCTTTTCACCAAGGATGATTCCAGATTCGTTCTCGGAAAGACCGATGAAAACGGCCTGTTCCTGGCAAAAGAAGGAACGGATTACCCTGTCATACGCATGAAAGACGGGGCTCCCTACATGGACAAAAGCTCCTTCAAGATGCCCGAATCCGTGGTTGTGCTGGCTGCAACCGACGGGGATAGTTGTTTCCTACAGCTTGCCACGAACCGGTTCCGGCCATGGTCCATCCTCCAGGCTCCTCCGGGGAAGGTGACCCTGAAGGTTAGAAACGCTCATGTGTTCACCGAACGCGGAGTTTACAGGCCCGGTGAGACCGTTTTTTGGAAGGCCGCAATCAGGCGCTACATCAATGGGGAGATCCGTCCTCCCGCCGGTGAGAGCGTCACGATCAGAATCATCAGCTCGCGTGATGACGTTGTTTTTGCCGAATCGCTCGATCTGAACGAGTTCGGCACCTGCTCCGGTTCATTCGAACTGAAGGATTATTCACCCCTCGGCCAGTACACTGTCAAGGTGCTGATGTCGAAAACCCAGCCCGTTACAGCTTCATCCTCCATCTCATGGTGGGAAACACTGATTGGGAAAGAACCTGCTGAAAAGGACGAAAAGAACAGCGACGAGGAAAATGACCTCCAGGAACTGACCAACACGGGGTTCCAGGTTCAATTCTTCGAGCCGCCACGCCATTTTGTCGAGATTGAAAATGAGGTCAAAACCCGCGAAAACACAACTGTTGTCGGAAAGAAGTTCACCGAAAGCTACCTCGAATGCCGCATCCGCGGAAAATACTATACGGGCGGAATGGTGAAGCATGCCAAGATCCGGTGGACCGCGAATCTCGTTCCGGTGAGCCGCGATGTTCCAAATCAGTCGGCCTTTCTGTTCGGAAGCGATCATTCCGATCGAACCTTGATTGAGACCGGCGAATCGATGCTCGACAAAGATGGCTTGCTAGTTGTCCATCTTCCGATGGATAAGAGCTTGAATGGCGGCATGTTCGGGATCGAGATGTCCGCTACCGTCCTGGATGTGGATGCGCGGCCGGCGACCAAGGTCGAGACGTTCACCCCCAAACCAAAGGTGAATGTCGGGATTCAGCGCATTCCGGGAAACATTCGGCAGGGTGACGAACTCACAGTCGAGACCGTCGTCCTTCAGCCTGACGGTAAGCCGCTGAACGTCGGAAACCTTCGAATGGACATCTTTCGCAAACGCTACTTCTACACGCAAAAGCGCGATGAAGACGGTAACATCTATTATCGCTGGGAAAACGGCTGGGTTCGCGCGCTTACCTCCGAGCTGCCTGTCAAAGACGGACACGCCAGTTTCCCGATGGCTTTCGCCGACAGCGGCGATTATCGTCTGCAAGCCAATTACGTGACGGCCGACGGCGAGTTTTCGGCCTCCCAATTTCTGGACATCGGCTACAACAATGAATATTACAGCGATGATGGGGGCGAAAACAATCGCCAACGGAGCGACAGCGAGATCATGCTCACCGCATCCCAGGCACTTGTCGGGGTTAACGATACTGTAAAGCTTGATTTCGGTCTGCCGCGGGCGGCCACTCATGCCCTGGTGACTTGCGAGCGCGACGGAATCTACGAATATCGCGTGATTCCGCTTTCCGGAAAGCGCGGAAGCTTTGAGATGAAGGTCGGCCCTGAATGCAGACCCAACGCGTTTTTCACGGTAACGATCCCTTGCGGTCGCGGAGACTTCCCCGTATATAAAAGTCAGGTCGATCAAATGGTTCCGCGAGTTTACTACGGGGTCACCAGCATCCAGGTGAAGAATGCGCCCGAGACCCTGACCGTTGCAATTTTGGAAAAGGCGGGCGATACCGGGAAAGAACCCCTGAAAGCTCATCCCGCCGAGACCAGAAGTATCACATTCAAGGCGATTGACGGAAGCGGCAAAGGAGCCGCATGTGAAATGGCGGTTTGCGTGGTCGATGAAGCCGTTCTGGCTTTGACTGGGTACGTCACGCCGATCCTGAACCGGCTCGCCGACTTTTCGCTTCCACTTACCGTATTCACGGGCGACCTTCGGCTCTCGGTTATCAGCCAGGAGTTGTACAAGCTTTTCGCCACCCATGCATTAACGGGTGGAGACGGCGGAGCCGGCGGGCTTGCATCAGATCTCGCCCTTCGAAAGGATTTCCGGCCGGTCGCTTATTGGAACCCGGCCCTCATGACCGATATTAACGGGCAGGCGCAGATCACCTTCAAGCTTCCCGACACCACCACCGCCTATCGCATTTACGTGGTGGCGCTCGACAAAGGAAGCGCTTTCTGCTCGAATGAGCGTCAAATGATCGTTACCAAGGAGTTTTTTCTGCAGCCTGGTCTTCCGCGCTTCCTGACCGCTGGCGACAAGGCATTTGCGCCCCTGACCGCTTGCAACAAGACCGACACCGCAGGCCAGGCGACGCTCCGGATTGCGGAGAGCAAGAACCTGACCGCAAAACTCGCAGATCCTAACGTGGCGTTGACCGCTCTTTCGAACACGGTTTCCAAACTTGAGCTTTCGGCCGACAACGGAGCCGGTGACGGCCTGTTGACATTCGAAGGCCATTATGGAGCATTCGGCGACGCAATTCAAAGCACCTTTCCCATCATTCCCCGATGCCTGCCGATCAATCGGAACAAGATCGGACATTTTGTGGGGAAGACCGAACTTGAAGTTGAAATCCCCGCCGATGTGGCCGGCGTTCCTGAGAGCGATCGCCGCGGCGTTTTGAAAGCCACCATTGGCCTTTCCACAACCCTGTGGAGCAAGATAGCGCCCGGGTTGAAATACCTGCTTCAGTATCCTTACGGTTGCGTCGAGCAGACGAGCTCCGGGATAATTCCTCTGGCGGGTTTGCGCAAACTTGTTGCCGACGGGCTGATCCCGGGAATCACCCTCGAGAAGGTCGACAAGTTCCTCAAGCCAGGAATTTCACGGCTGCTGAAAATGCAGACCGGTTCAGGCGGGTTCGCCTATTGGATGGGTGAACGAACTGCAAGCTGGTGGGGGACTCAATACGCCTTGTTCGCCCTTTGCTCGGCAAAGGACGCGGGTTACGACGTTCCGCAGGACAACATCGACCGTGCGGTCAAATACATCCGTGATGGGTTATTCGGAAAGGAACCGATCGATGAAGCCCATCACTACGGGATCTACGAACTTTCCGCGGTCAATCTTGCCATCAACGGCGGAATCAATGGCGGCAACCTCGAGGTTCTTGAAAAGGATCTCAAAAAGAAGGGAATCGAAGCGCAGGCTCTTCTGCTTTGGGCTGACGCACTGGTCAAGCTCACCCCCGCTCCCAAGCTCAAGGAAATGCTGAAAGAACTTAATCCCAGGATCGTCAAGGGGCGCGGGAACTGGTACGACTCGAGCGCCCGCGAGGTCGCCGTTGCGCTTCTCGCGACGATGATCATCGATCCTGACAGCAAGCGGGCTGACGATCTGGCGGGGGCGCTTCTCGAAGAACTTCAACCGCAAGGCGGATGGTTTTCAACCGCGGACACCGGATGGTGCCTGCTCGCGCTCGGCCGGTATTTCGAGCGCAAACCCCTGCCCAGCGAGAAGGGCACCACGGTAAGTGTGATTCAGGCCGGCTTGCCGCCCCAGGAGGTCTCACTTGGCAAGAACAGCCAGGAGCTTCTTCTCGATGCGGAAACTCTTCTCAAAGACCCAAAAGTTACCCTCGAAGCCCAAGGCGGGGCGATGGTCAATTGGGCCATTTCCTACACCTTCCCCGATCCCGCTTCCAGAACCACCGATCTCACGCATGGATTCACCATCGAGAAGACCATTAAAAACCTGAACGGCGAAAAGGAAATCCATGTCGGCGACCTTGTCAAGGTCACTGTCGAGTTCGAGGATTCCAGAAACAGCGGCTACCGGCACTATTTCGATTACGAATATCTCGCTCTGGCCGATCCGCTGCCTGCGGGTTTCATTCCGGTCAACACCGCGTTAAAGGCTGAACAACGGCCTACTTCCAGCGACGACGAGGGCGAAGACTCCGGCGATGATGAAGATGAGTGGTATTCCGACTGGGAGGATGGCGCATACCTGCTCAGGCCGGACCATTTTGAAATGCGGGATGACCAGATCCTTGCCTTCCGAAACCATCTCTGGGGCGGGCGCTTCCGGTTCAACTACTTCGCCCGCGCGATTTGCGAAGGGTCTTTCTTCATGCGGCCGACCCGGGTCTTCTTGATGTACGATTCCGATGTCTACGGCATGACTACAGGCCAGGAGGTAAACATCCTGCCCTCGAAGTAATGACCCGCCGGATCTCGCTGGATTCCGCTGGATTCCGTTGGATTCCGCTGGCTTGAATTGGGTGTGCCCTTTGAAGCATGTAAAGGTTGACAACAACTTGGCTCATCGACCGGCCATAATAAGTGGCCGTAAAAGCAGTAACCATTGTAATGGTTATTGTTTAACAGCACCCAAGCCGTGTTTGGACTCCCGAAATGTGGCGGAGGCTTACAGCCTCCCCAGCAACGGCTGAAAGCTGCTGCCGCTTTGAGCGCCACATTGTGCAAAGGTCACATCCTTTGAATTCTTCGCATGTTCCGCCGGTCTTCCTGGTCTGAAGCCGGTCGAGCCCGCCTCCGGCGGATAGTCCGCAGGCTTCTGCTCGCCGCGGTCATCGCTGGTCTGCTGCTGTGGCTACTCTGGAAACCACTGGTGTGGAATCTGACCCCGGATGTGCTTGAAAACGTGGCGGAATCAATCGCATCTGGCGGCGGAGGGGCGATGCTCGATCGGAATGGGGTTGTGCTACGCTTTTTTCCCAACTCCCAGGGTGATTATCTGCTGTGGTCGCCGCTTGCAAGCTGTTCCCCGCTGCTGATAAAGGCAATGCTGGTGGCGGAAGACCGAAACTTCTACAACCATTCGGGGTTTGACGTTCAGGCTATCTTCCGGGCAGCCTGGCAGAATCTGAGCGAGAGACGCATTGTTTCAGGGGCAAGCACGATTAGCCAGCAGTTGATCCGGATCATCCGGCCCCGGCCGCGAAATCTGAATACCAAAATTTCGGAGCTTGTACAAGCATCAAAGCTGGAGATGCAAACGTCCAAGGGGCGCATTCTCGAAGCATACCTGAACCTTGCTCCGATGTACGGAAACATTCGTGGTGTCGGAATGGCTTCCCGGGTGCTTTTCCAGAAATCCCCCGAAAGTCTCACCCTTGGGGAAGCCGCGACGCTGGCAGCTTTCCCGCAATCCCCAGCCCGTTTCAATCCTGCATTCCAAAAAGGCCGCCGGAATCTGATCAACCGCCGCAACTGGATCCTACGGCAGATGGCGGGTCTTGGGTGCATCACCAAAGCCGATCTCGAAAAGACGCTTTCTGAGAAGATGGAGCTTTATCCGAGGCGATTTCCGTTCAGGGCTCCGCAT
>MNYA01000065.1 GCA_001872985.1 bacterium CG2_30_54_10
AGCTTCATCGGCCAGGGGCGTGCGTTTATCCTTTATGGTGGGACGATCACCCCCGTCACATGGAGAAAAACAGCCGTCCGTGAATTCACCCATTTCTACGATCAACGCGGAAATCCGGTGATCTTTTCTTCGAAAGCCCCAGTGTGGATACAGGTGGTTTCGCCCCAGAACCCGGTGGTTTTCGATCCTCCGATTCCGCAATTTGCCTCTGCTCCAGCTGTTGGGGTTGCCCCGGCTGCCGCTCCCATACAGGCTTCGACTTCCGCGGCAACCCCCATTTCCGGCGTCGGACCGGCATCCGGAACCAGCACCGCATCAGTGGACACGGTTCCCCCCACGCATGTCCCCGCCCCGCCGGAAGGCCAGGCCCAATAGTTTTCAGGCGAGGCGAGACAGGAGAGAAATCATGGCAAAGAAATTTGGAGCAATCGGGGTGTTCGGACGAGCCAATGCCGGCAAATCAACTCTGGTTAACGCGCTCGTCGGTGAGAGGGTTTCGATTGTTTCCAATCGGCCCCAGACGACCCGCAAAAGAATCCTGGGGATATTGACCGAGGGAGATTTCCAGATGGTTTTTTGCGACACACCCGGGCTGCACCTCATCAGAAATGAGCTTGATTCTTTCATGGCCAGTGAGATCGAAGATGCACTCGGTGGGTTGCACGGAGGGCTGTATTTGGTGGATGCCGGTGATCCCGCATTCGAAGAGGATTCCCGGTATCTGGCAACAATGGTTCCGAAGATCGAAGGCCCGGTCTTTCTGGTTATCAACAAGATCGACAGGGTTCCAGTCGCACGGGTTGATGAGTTGGCAAGCCTTTATTCGGGGGCGTTTTCCTTCCGAAAGGTGTTTCGGGTTTCCGCAATTCACTGTTTGGGCCTGCCTGAGATACTCGAAGAGGTGAAAAGCATCCTTCCCGAAGGGGCCTTTGCCTACGAATCCGATGACTACACCTCGCTCTCCGAACGTGAGATCGTCGAAGAGGTGATCCGGGAAGAGATGCTTCACAGATACTCCCAAGAGGTTCCGCATTCGGTCGCTGTCCAGGTCGAGGAGTTCAAAGAACGCGATAATGGAAAGACCTTCGTTTCCGCCACCCTCTACATGGAGAAGGAAAGCCACAAAAAGATCGTGATTGGCCAAAAAGGCCAGGGAATCAAGGCACTGGGCGTTGCGGCCCGCGAGAAGTTGAATCAGATCCTTGGACGTGATATTTTTCTAGAGATTTGGGTCAAGGTTCGCCAGAACTGGCGGAAAAATCCCGATCAGACTCGACTCATGGGCTACGGGATCCGAAGGGACAAAGCATGAATTCAATCCTCATGATCGTTGTTGCGGTTGTCATCATTCTTCTGGTTTTTGTCATGTTTTCCCTCGATGACCAGGAAGGCGCTGTCGAAGAAGATCTTGGCCTCGAAACCGATGAAGTTGCCCGGCAACCACCCGAGAAGGGGGCCCCCGTTGCCTCGAACAGCCTTCGCTCCTCCGGCTCACCAGGATCCTCCGGCGCTTCCGGCGCTTCCGGCTCATCCGGCTCTGCCGGCTCCTCTGGCGCAACCGGGTCCTCCAGCGCTTCTGGCTCCTCTGGCTCACCCGGTTCATCCGGCATTTCCGGAGCCTCCCGAATTGATTCCCCTGATGAAGCTACCGTTGAACAGGATCTCCAATTCAGACTCACCCTCGAAGATCAAGTGGCGCCGGTCACGGGTATCAGCCTTAACCATCCGGTGGTGGCGATCGTTCAGATACGATTTCCGGAAGCCATAATGGGAGATCCGGCCAGTCTTGTCAAAGCCCTCGGACGTGCCGAAGCGATTCTTGCTTCCCAAAAATCTCCATTTCCCTACCAGGTCGGGCTATTGAGCCAGTTGAGCCAAATCTGGCTTTTCGGAATTGATGAAGAGCGGGATGATGTGGCTTTTGAGGCCGTGGTTGCAGCCTACAGCACGGTTTCCCGATTCAAGAAGGCACTGGAAAGTGATCCCGCGCTATTCGAGGCAAAAGCCCGGGTTTCCATCGGCATGTCAATCGGTGAGATGGCCCGGGTCATCCGGGGTCCGCTGGGTCCGATCACCTACGTTGGGAAGTCGGTCTACATGGCTGAGACGCTTTCAGAAGCCGCAGGTGATTTTCAGGTATTCCTTGACGAGCAGATGCATCGCCTTGCCCAGCCGTGGTTCGATTTCCGCGAATGGAAGCCGATGAAGTTGCGTCCTCCTCTGCCTCCAGTGGCCTTCTTTGAAGTCGTAGGGTGGAGCAAGAAAGAGGAGGTTTTCGCCTTCGCCGGAAGCAAGGAGTGGACAGCGCGTCGGGCGGTTGCGGTTGCATACAGGTATCTCGATTTCGATGATGTGGCCCCCCTGCTCGCTCTCTTATCCGATTCCGATGAACGTGTTGCACTGGAAGCCCTTGCAACGCTGAGCGAAATCAAAGACAACCGTGGGCTTGGAATTCTCAAGATGATCCTCCCCGAGGCGAAGAGCTCCGCTTTGAGAAGTTCAATCATCAAAGCCATGGGTGACATCGGAAAAGAGGAGGTAATACCGATTCTCCTCGCCTCCACAAAAGATGTTCACTGGCAGGTTCGCTTGAACGCCATGAGGGCGCTCTACGGGATTTCCGGCCGGGACTCCCTCAAGCACATCGGCCACCTGGTCGACGACGAGAACGGAGCGGTGCGAGCGGGAATTCACGAGATTCTATTCTCTTGCGACCGGGATGAGCGCCACATTTCCGCCATTCGCGAGCTTCTCGGCGATCTTTCCCAAAGGGCCAGGAAGGCCGCGATTGAATCTCTGATACAGATCAAGACTCGGGAAAGTCTCATGCTCATCGCGCACACTTATTTCGACCAGGAACTCGAACTCAGACGATATTCATTGCGACTTCTCCGTGATGTCAATTCTCCTGACATCTACTCCTGCTTTTTATTCCTGTTCCAACATTCTGATGAAAAGGGCAGGCCAGAGATAGTTACGGCTCTTCGAAGATCCCAGTTTGCGGGGTAAGATATGGCCATCGAAATCCTGGTCGTCGATGACGAGGAAATGATCCGTTCGACTCTCAGGGAAGCCCTTGAAAGCGAAGGATATCGGGTCTCGGATTTCGGAAATGCCCGTGATTTTCTGAGATATTTTCAGGAAAAAGGCGGCGAAATCATCCTTCTTGATATCCGGCTTCCCGATGCCAGCGGCCTGGACCTCCTATTGGAAATTCCCAAAATCGACCCCGACGTTCCGGTGGTCGTCATGACGGCTTATGGAGACGTTGAAACAGCGGTGACCGCGATGAAGCGAGGGGCCTACGATTATCTTCCCAAGCCGTATAATCTCACCGAGGTCAATCTTTTGATCAAGAAGATTATACAGACCTCGATGCTCAAGGGCCAGTTGAACCGATTTCGCGAAAAGTTGGAAACAAACTATTCCCAGCTCATCGGCGAGAACGTCAAAATGAAGATCCTGGGGGAGCACATTTCGATGGCGTCTCAAAGCGATCGAACTACCGTTTTGATACGCGGTGAGTCCGGCACCGGGAAAGAGCTTGTAGCACGCCAGATCCATCTACAGAGTTCCAGGGCGGCACAACCTTTTATCGACGTTAATGCGGCCGCCGTCACCGGAACTCTTCTTGATTCCGAGCTTTTCGGCCATGAAAAGGGCGCCTTCACCGATGCGCAGCGGCAGAAAAAAGGAGTATTCGAGCTAGCCGATCACGGAACTCTTTTCCTCGACGAGATCGGCGACCTCGATCCGAATCTCCAGGCAAAGCTGTTGCGCGTTCTTCAAGAACGACGATTCCGGCGTGTTGGTGGAATGAGCGATATTTCCGTCGATGTCCGGATCATCGCAGCCACCAATGCTAACCTCGAAATAGCGATGGAAGAAGGGCGGTTGCGCCGGGATCTCTTCTATCGGCTCAACGTTTTTACCCTGTTTCTTCCCACTCTTCGCGAAAGGAAGGATGACATAATGCTCCTGGCTCGAAGTTTCCTCGATCAATTCCGCAAGGAATTTTCAAAGGACATTTCAGGGTTCCAGCCCGACACGATGGAGATTTTGTCGAATTACGCCTTCCCCGGAAATGTGCGTGAGTTGAAGAATCTCATTGAACGCGCAGTTCTTTTAGAAACGACGAACAAGATCAGATCATCCAGTCTTCCCGAGGAAATGCACGGACGCCCACGCTCGCAGAGCATGACACCAGAAATAATGGATCCAGGAAAACCCTGGGAAACTCCCGGCTTCAATTTGAAAATTTACATCGATTCCATTGAGCGGAAAGTTGTTTCAGGTGCGATGGCCGATACGGAAGGCAAGAAAAGCAAGGCTGCCAGCCTTCTAGGTTTGACTCGTTTCGCCCTCCGGCATCAGCTTAAGAAACACGGCCTCGCCGACGACTCTTAAGGCCTTGTTCGCGACTAACAATGTCCGCTAAATTTCTCGGTTCGGTCTCAAATAGTGGACGCGGCATCTTGCCGCGTCGCAGCGGCTGGAAGCCGCTGCCACTTTTTCGCTGGATTCCGACAGAACATTTCAAAGCAGGCATTGAAACATGAATTTAGTGAAGTTTGGCAGTCACGAGATCAGGCTTTCCGTACAACACGGGTCACTGGCACATAGGTGGCTGAGGTAAGGCGGGGCATGCGTTGGCTGCTGCTGTTGCTC
>MNYA01000437.1 GCA_001872985.1 bacterium CG2_30_54_10
CTGACAAGCCTGTTGATAAGCTTGCAAGCCCGTCCGCTGACAAACCTTCAGACAAGCCTGCTGATAAGCCGGCAGGAGCTGGTGGCGGGTTTGACGGTTTCTGAGAAAAGGCTGCTTCAGAAGCCCCTCCGCGAAGGAGGGGCTTCTTTGCTCTGGACTGACATTTACAACCTGCATGAGCCGTACCATTGAGATCACCAAAATACGCAGGTTTTCGGGTGAGATTTCGGTTCCGGGCGACAAATCCATTTCCCATAGGGCTTTGCTTTTAGCGGCGATCGCTCCCGGAACAAGCCGGGTGAATGGCCTTGCCACTGGTTTGGACATCCTCGCGACGCGCCAGGCGATTCAACGCCTCGGCGCCGTGGTGACCCGGATCTCCGAAACCGAGCTCGACATCGAAGGTCGAGAAGGCTCCGGGAATCTCCAGGAACCTGATGAACCCATCAATTGTCTTAACTCAGGAACCTCGGTGCGCCTTTTGTCGGGGCTGGTTGCAGGGGCTCCTTTTCTCTCGGTATTGACAGGAGACCGCTCTCTTCGAAGCCGGCCGATGCTGCGGATCGTGGAGCCGCTCAGGCGGATGGGCGCTTCGATCATGGGACGTCAGGAGGGGAATTGTCTTCCTCTGTGCATTCACGGGGAAAAAAGTCTCACTCCGACTGATTTCAGGCTTTCGGTGGCTTCGGCACAGGTTAAATCAGCGATCTTGCTTGCCGGGCTTTCGGCAAACGGGGAGACTTCGGTCACCGAGCCTTTCCAGACGCGGGATCACACCGAGAACATGCTTGAAGCAGCAGGCATCAGTATTAAGAGAACCGGCTTCATGGTTTCCCTTTCAGGTCCATCTCACCCGATTCCAATCAACTGGAAAATACCGGGAGATGCCAGCGCGGCGGCATTTTTCGTGGTCGGGGCAGCTATTCACCCCGGAAGTTCTCTGATCGTACGGGATGTTTCGCTAAATCCGACGCGAACCGCCTTCTTGGAAGTATTACGCATGATGGGAGCGGAGATCGAGGTTCTTGAAAGAGCTGTCGTTTTCGGTGAGCCGGTAGGGACCATCAGGGTCAACGGATGCCGTCTGAAAGGAATCTCGATTGGGCGCGAGCGGGTTTCGCTGATTATTGATGAGCTTCCGATTTTGGCTGTAGCGATGGCCTTGGCCGAGGGTACATCCCTCGTGGAAGGTGCGGAAGAATTGCGTCGAAAGGAATCTGACCGCATTCAAAGCCTGGTTTGCGAGTTCCGCAAATTCGGGCTGGGGGCCGACGAACACCCTGGTGGGTTCAGCATTGCCGGCTTGGGGCGGCCGATAGCCCCACCCTTCTCGGATGCTCATGGAGACCACCGGATCGGAATGTCCCTGGCGATTCTCGGGACCGCCGCGGAAGGAACGACCATCATCCGGGAAGCTCAATGGATCGATGTTTCTTTCCCGGGTTTCGAGGCGCTCTTGCGAAGGGTCTCAATCTAGGTGGAAATTTGGGCTGAGGGTTGTGAGAAAAAAAATATTTTTTTTACTTTTTCTTGCAAGTTTCAGGGAAATGTTGTACGCTCTCCTGCACTAGATGCCCTTGCTTTCAGTTTCGATAGGGCGAATGTCGGTAGGAGTTGGCAGTTTAGCCTTGGAAATCCATAGAAGCCCAGAGGGCATCCCCGGAAAAGTAATAGCCATTGACGGCCCAGCCGGCGCCGGCAAGAGTACGGTCGCGAGGAAGGTTGCCGAAAAGCTCGGGTTTTCCTATCTCGACACGGGGGCTATGTACCGCGCCGTCACTCTCAAGGCTCTTCAGGAAAAAGTCAATTTTGAAGACCAAACTCAGTTGTCTCTTTGCGCCCGCCAAGCCGGGATTAAGTTTGAAGAACGCTGTGGTTCTTCGTTTCCGGCGGTCATCATGAATGGCGCTGATGTAACCGAAGCCATTCGGGACCCGGAGATCACAAGGCTGGTTTCCCATGTCGCGAAAGATGCAAAGGTCAGGGAATGCATGACGCAGGCCCAACAACAGATAGGCGCCCAAGGAAAATGGGTTGTTGACGGCCGAGACATCGGCACTGTGGTTTTCCCGCAGGCCGCAGTCAAGATTTTTCTGACCGCTTCGATTCGCGAACGGGCTGAACGGCGGCTCAAAGAGTTGACAGCCAAAGGATTCAAGACCAGCACCGAGGCGCTCATTGAAGAGATAGCATGTCGCGATGGGATAGACTCCACGCGTGCAGTAGCCCCGCTTCGGCAGGCCGAAGAAGCGGTTTACCTGGATACAACGGATTTAACCATCGAACAGGTGGTTAACCGAATCATCGAAATAGCAACAACAACCAAGGATGCCAAAATCCGGATGGAGGAACGTATGGAAGAAGTCGTCAAACCCGCAGCGCAGAAAGTCGAAACAGATGAATCCAAAATGACCATGGAAGATCTCGAGAGGGAGATGAGCGGGGAGTTCCGTACGATCCGGAACGGAGCTATTGTCACCGGAACCATCATCGATGTCACCCATACCGGGGTTTTCGTCGATCTAGGTTACAAAACCGATGGAATGATCCCCCAGGAAGAATTTGACAATGAAAGCCTGAAAGATTTCAAGGTCGGAGAAAAGATCCGCGTTTTCGTCAAGAGCGTTGATGATGGCCGCGGACAACTGACTCTCTCGCACCGTCGGGCCAAGGAGCTCGACGCCTGGGATGTGATCCAGGAAGCCCACACAAGCCATAAGCCAATCGAGGGAATTCTTCGCGAGCGCATCAAGGGGGGCTACAACGTCGATTTCCATGGGATTCGCGCTTTTCTTCCCCAGAGCCAGCTTTCTCATGGAAAGAACGAGAAGGAGAGCATCGACAAGGCCTTTCCGATGATCGTGACCGAGTTTGACCGCCGGCGCAAGAATGTCGTCGTTTCCGAACGTGCGGTGGTCGAGGAGATGCGAAACAAGCGCCGCGGTGAGATTCTCGCGACGCATCAGCCGGGCGATCTGATCAAAGGCGTGGTTTCCCGCTTGGTTGAATACGGCGCATTCATTGACCTGGGCGATGGTGTCGAAGGCCTGATTCATCGCAACGACCTTAGCTGGTCGGTCATTTCAAACCCACGAGAAGTAATCCAGCCCGGCCAGGAGGTTGAGGCAAAGATCCTGAAAATCGACGTCGAAAAGGGAAAAATCGCCCTCGGGCTCAAGCAGAAAAAAGAAGATCCCTGGATCACCGTCGATCAGCGCTATGAAGTAAGCAGAAAGTATCAGGGCAAGGTCAAAAACCTGATGGATTTCGGGGCGTTTGTTGAGCTTGAGGAAGGCGTCGAAGGGCTCGTCCATATCTCCGATCTTTCGTGGGTCCGCAATGTAAGACATCCGGGCGATATAGTAAAATCGGGCGATGTAATCCAGGTTCTGGTCAAAGAAATTGACAAGACCAAGAAGCGCATTTCCCTGTCTTATAAAGACACTCTTCCGCACCCGTGGGATAACTTCGAGACTAAGTTCAAAGTTGGCGACATGGTCAAGGGGCGGGTTAACAACCTTACTGATTTCGGGGCGTTCGTCGAGATCACCGAAGGAATCGAAGGTTTGCTGCACATTTCCGACATGGATTGGGTGAAGAAAATCAATCACCCCAAGGAAGTTCTTGAAAAGGGCCAGGAAGTTACGGTCAAAATCCTCAATATCGACGCGCAAAGCCGTCGCCTGTCACTTGGGCTGAAGCAGACTACAACGGACCCCTGGGATCAACTCGACAAATTGTACAAAATCGGCGATGTTGTTACCGGTGTGGTTAAGAATCTCGTCAGCTACGGTGCTTTCGTTCAGCTTGAAAACGGCCTGGAAGGGCTCCTTCATATCTCGGAATTCTCCTGGCAGAGCGCGGTTAAAGATCCCGCCGAGTTGGTCAAGGTCGGCGACCAGGTCACCGTCGCGATCTACGAACTCGACAAGTTCAAGCAGAAGATCGGTCTGTCCTTGCGCCGAGTCTCGGATGACCCTTGGAAGGGCATCGAAAAACGCTTCCCTACGAACTCGATCCAGCAGGGCAAGATCGTTGCGGTCGAGAACAGCGGGGCTGAGGTCGAACTGGCTGAGAATGTCCGCGGGTTCATTCACATCTCCCAAGTAGCCCAGGTTCGTGTTTCCCACCCCAGCGAAGCGGTCAAGGAAGGTGATACCGTAACCGTCAAGGTTCTCGAACTCGACCGCAAAAATCGCAAATTAAAGCTTTCGATCAAGGAAGCCGTTCTTGATACGGAGCAGCGCGAGCTGAAAAAATTCCAGCAGCAGTCCAATGAAGGCTTCTCCGACACCATCGGCGACCTGCTTAGAAACAAACTCGAGTTGCTCAGGGAGCACTTTAAAGGGTAATTCGCTCTTTCCCGAAAGCTTATCTGAAAGCTTATCTGAAAGCTTATCTGAAAGCTTACCTGAAAATATGGCCCCGCCGAAGCGGGGCTTATTTTTTTTGTAAGAGTTTAGCGGTTTGAAATAAGAAAGACGAAGAAAGCTGGGGAAACGAAAAAATAGAAAAAAGGAAAGGATTTTTTTGCCGCAGATAAACGCAGATTAACGCAGATCTGGAGGGGAAGGAAAGAAAGTAAGAGTTTAGTAGTTTGGGAAAATTGAAGAAAAGGTGAATGGGAGAAAATGGAGAATGGGAGAAAAAAATTGGTTTCCTCAAGCAACAGAACCGAAAACTCCGCGATGGCAAAGATCTGCTGCTTCCGC
>MNYA01000068.1 GCA_001872985.1 bacterium CG2_30_54_10
GCGGGAGATGAGCCTCGCGAATTTACTTCGCGAGGCGAAGGGGGGCGCGTGCCCCCCTTTATTGAAGAGTTACGATTTGCACTTAAGGGGTTGACACTTCTTCGCTTCTCGTGTTTGAATACCCGGAAACTGAGAGAGGCATCGTGAACGAAAAAAAGAAAGCCCGGGTTTTCCTTTTCACCAGCTTCCAAGGCGGTGTCGGGAAGAGTTCCGCATCGTTGCATTTCGCTCAGGGTCTTCGAAAGAAGACCGGGTCGAAAGTGGCGCTGATCGAGCTTAACCTGTTTTCCCCCTCCTATCTTATCTGGCACTACGACATGATGAACTCGCTCAAAACCAATTTCCTTGAGTTTTTCATGGGCGACTGGGCGAATTTTGCTCCTTCCGAAATCGGTGAGCGGTTCAATGAAGTCGACGGCATTTTCCCTATCCCTTTTTGTGGAACCCGTGACAAGGAAACACTCATTCCCCGGTTCACCTTCAACGAAGGGGAGATTTTGGCCGCGCTTGACCGTTTGATCTCGGTTTTCACTCAACAAGAAATGTTCGTCGTCGTGGATCTGCCGATGGCGTTCAGCCCAATTCCCCGGTATCTGCTCCAGCGCGCGGACGTCGTTTATTATTTGTTTTCCTCCGAACCTCCATCTCCTCAATTCGCGAAGCATTTCGCCTGGGAAGTCCGGTCCGATCCCCACCTCTGGGAAAAAGTGCATTTCCTTCGAAATTATGTTGACGCTGAATCTGAGAGCAATGAGGTGCGGTTATTCGATCGGGAATCCCCAATTCCCATTTTAGAAAACCTTTCCGAAGAAGGTGGCGATAAGGCTCTAATCCGCGTTTTCCAAGAAATCATCGAAAAGGCTTGCGAACTGCCGGCAATGTCGGGAACGATTTCCTCGGGCAAGACAAGGGACGACCCCGAGCCAATCCAGGAGCATCCGGCTTTAAAAGATTACACCAACAACCTTCGCAGCGAGGTTGTCGCCAATCTCGAAAAACGTTTCGGTCTCTCCGATGCCGAGCTCAGAAAGAAGGTCGAACGCTACATCGACATGGCCTTCGATCGCACCCCCCCCGTCGAAATTCCCGGAAGAAATTGCCGCTCCGAAATCCGAAAGTTCCTGATCGACGAAATTCTTGGGCTTGGGCCTCTTGAAGATTTTATGCGCGATAGCGATGTTGACGAGATCATGGTGAACGGGCCAGGCAAGATTTTTTTAGACCGGCACGGCAAGCTGACTCTGACTGGGCGGACTTTTCACAGCGCCGATCAGGTAAAGGCAGTCATCGATCGTATTCTGATGCCGGTCGGGCGAACGGTCAACGAGAGAACTCCTTTCGTCGACGCCAGACTTGCCGATGGGTCCCGCGTTCACGCGATAATACCGCCACTTTCGTTGACCGGGCCGATGTTGACCATCCGGCGGTTTTCGAAGATCCCATATTCCATGGAAGACCTCATCTACAGGTTCAAGACTCTCCCCACGAACGTAGCGGAGTTTCTTGAACTCTGCGTGCGTATGAGAAAGAACATCATCGTTTCCGGTGGAGCGAGCTCCGGAAAAACCACATTGTTGAATGTTTTGTCAAACTACATTCAGGCTGATGAGCGGGTTATCAGCATAGAAGATTCCGCTGAATTGAGGCTCAACCAGGAGAACCTCGGCCGTCTCGAATCCCGGAATCTGGGCAGTGAAGGGAAAAACCAGATCAACATTCGCGAGCTCGTGCGCAACGCATTGAGAATGCGCCCTGACCGCATTATCGTGGGGGAATGTCGCGGCGCCGAAGCCCTTGACATGCTTCAGGCAATGAATACCGGCCATGACGGCTCGTTGACTACGCTTCACGCAAACACCTCCAGGGATGCCCTCGCGCGACTTGAGACGATGGTGCTGATGGCCGGAGTCGATCTCCCTTTGAGGGCTATTCGCGAACAGATCGCCGGCGCGGTCAATATTATCATCCAGGCCAACAGGCTCGCCGATGGCTCCAGAAAAATTCTTGAGGTGGTTGAGGTGACCGGCATCGAAGACAATGTAATCCAAACCGAGATTATTTTCCGGTTTGAAAAGAAATGGATCGGCGAGGACGGTACCGTTTTTGGGGAGATCGTCCCGACCGGCGTTGTTCCCCACTTCATCCTGAACACGCCAGGCAATCTGGCTGAAAAGGTCGCAAATCTTTTCCAAAGTAAAGCTCTTCCCCCCAAGGAGGCAAATTCGTGAGTGGCAATCTGGGAATGCTTGTACAAGTCGTAGCGTTGGTTGGAATTCTTTTAGGGTTGTACTTTTTTCTGGAAGAACAGGTTGACGCCGTTTTGGGCGGCAAACGGTCCCGCAAAAATGCCGGTCAGCCGGGTCAGCCTAGATTTCTTAGAAGTGTCACCGGAGCGAATCTTGAGAACCAGCTTATCGAGGTCATGTTGATGATCAGTTCCTGTTTAAAGGCCGGCCGAAATCTCGATCAGGCTTTTGAATTGGTTGCAATTTCCTCTCCTCCGCCTATCTGCAACGAATTCAGAACCCTCGTTCAGGAACGGCGCCTTGGCGTTCCGATGGTCGATGCATTGACAAACCTTACCGCCCGTGTTCCCAGTCAGGATCTCCGGCTCGCGGTGAATGCGACCATTTTCCAACAAGAGACCGGGGGAAGCCTTGAGGACTTGTACCACCAGATCGTTGTGACGATTACGGAACGGAAGAAAGTGTTCGGAAAAATCGTCGCGGGAACCGCCCATGCCCGGCTTTCCGGAAGCCTTGTTGGAATCCTTCCAATCTTTCTTGCAGTAGCCTTGGGGCTTTTCCAGCCTGGGTATCTTTTTCCTATGCTCGTTCACCCTTTCGGGCAGATTGCTTTGATTGCCTCGTTGATGGCCTCAATAATCGGTTTGGCGTTCATCAACAGAATGACAAGCGGAATCGTTCCGGAAATGGATGAAGCCAGCCGCGTTCAAAAAGAGCGAAGGAAGCGGGGTTGGTTGGTGTTCATTTTTACGCCCCTCACCAAAGTTCTCGGAAAAATCAACGAAGCTGTTGGAGGGCCGAGGATGAACCGATACCGTGAAGAGGTTAAATACCTTCTCGAATCCGCCGGCAGCCCCTGGGACATGTCTGTTGACGAGTTTATAGGCATGAAGGAAGTTTCAGGCGTCCTTTTTGTTCTTCTGATTTACTTCTTCCTCATTCCGGCGGATTACCGTTTTTTCGGGGTTCTCCTGCTTGTTCTCCTTTTTCCTATTGGCTACCACCTCCCGAGAATTTATATCACTCGGCTCATCAAACAGCGTCAGCAAAGAATCGAGTTCGAGCTTCCCTACATGATCGACCTGCTGTCCCTGGCTATTGAAGCCGGTCTTGATCTTGTCGGCGGAATCCAGAAGATCGTGGAAAAGTCGAGGCAGACAGAAGCAATAGTAGAATTCCAGATGTTCCTGGCCGATGTCAAAATGGGAAAAAGCCTCGAGGAGGCCTTATCCGAAATGGCCGAGCGGGTGCAGATTCTTTCGTTTTTCTCTTTTGTCAGTTCGCTCATCCAGGCCCAGCGCCTTGGAGCCGAGATCGGGCCCACCCTTCGTTCTCAGGCCGAGCAGATGCGGTATCAGCGCATGATCCTCGCGGAGGAAAAAGTCAATCAGCTTCCGGTAAAGCTTTTGGTGCCGCTGGTTTTCTTCATCTTCCCGGCCATTTCAGTTCTGTTGATAGGGCCCGCAATTCTGAAGTTGACCACTGCTCTGCCGATGGTATCCGGGAAAATGTGAAAGGGCCTGTCACCTCGATACTAATCAGCGCGTGCCTTTTCGGAAAGCGTTGCAATTATCGCGGTGATGCCAGTCCCCTCTGGGGGTCCAGATTTTCTGAAATTGAAAAAACCGCCCGAAAGGGCGGTTTGGTTTTTGAACCACTCTGTCCCGAGCAGTTGGGTGGTTTGACTACACCAAGACCAAGATCCGAGCTGCAAGCCCCGGCTCTTTCGATCGTCGAAGGGCGCGGTCGTGTTGAAACCGAGCATGGGATCGATGTCACCGCCGAGTTCCTTGCCGGCGCCAAGGAAAGCCTTTCCCGGGCGGGGCGAGCCTCGGTCAAGTGGGCGGTACTCAAGGAGAAAAGCCCCTCGTGCGGTTCCAAGGTTGTGCATGATGGTTTTTTTTCAGGCGCTCTGGTAGAAGGCCCCGGAATCACCGCCTTCATCCTCAAGAAAAATGGCATTTTCGTTTTCAACGAGATCGAGTTCCTGCGTCTTTGGAAATGGTTCGGCGGAGCCGATTTTCTGCAAAACCCGCTTCCGTTTCTCGATTAGCAGGGCGGCACGCGCCCCACATGCGCTAACTTAGGGATATTCCGTCATCTCGAACGAATGTGAGAGATCTGATTGATACCGGATTTCTGGTGGTGGGCTACATTAAATTCAAGAGCCAAAAATTGTCTCTCATTCGCAAAATTCGGTATCAGTTAGCGTGGGACACCACCGGATTTCTCTCTGTGGGCTACATTAACTTCAAGAGCCAAAAATTGTCTCTCATTCGCAAAATTCGGTATCAGTTAGCGTGGGACACCACCGGATTTCTCTCTTCGTTCGAAATGACAGCATCGCTTGTCATTCCGAACGAATGTGAGGAATCTCGCTTTATGTTGAGAATCAGCTAATGCCACT
>MNYA01000097.1 GCA_001872985.1 bacterium CG2_30_54_10
CCGAATGCTATCGCTATCGGCCCACCCACTCGATGAAATACCTGATGGCTACGAATTGAATGGATCAAAAACAACGGCCCGGAGCCCAAGACCATTTATGATGCTAATTTTTCACCATCCCGACTTCACACTTTGAAAACGAGAAACAGCGCCGCATACAAAGGGTTTTATGCCTTGCTTATGGATGATGAAACAAAAGATTGGCTTTCAGCTACCAGGATTGATTTTAGCACCTACTTTTCAGAGTCAATTGATGTCCATCATATTTTCCCTGTTGCGTGGTGTGAAAAGAATGAAATTAGCCGGAGATTATCCAAGGGAACACGCCAAAATTATGAAGTCACTCAAGAAACAGAAAAAAGTACAGGGAAAAGCAACATTTTCACTTTTCGGCGAATGTCCGGCAAATTTCCACTCAGGGCAGCCATTGGAATGATCGCGGGGCTCATCATGCTGTCATTCATGATGTATCTTGAATAAGCATGTTTCCAGGGGTTTCAGGGGAGGTTAAAGGTTTTCAGGACAAATTCATACATGAAATTCAGAGGGGGATCCATGATCGGGTTGAGCAACCCGAATGCCACCAGCAAGATAAGGATGAACGGGCCTGTTGCTTCCATATTGTCCGTGTGGAGCGGATTCCGGCGGGAGATGAAATAACTGAGAACCTTCGACCCGTCAAGAGGCGGGATCGGAATTATGTTGAAAATAGCCAAAGCAAGATTGAGCACGATCGCTGCCTGAAAGCCGTAAAGAAGAAGGCTCATTAGAAAATCCGAAATCGGATAAGAGGCATGCAGCATGACGGTTCCCTTCAAGAGCACGCCTCCAATGAAGGCCAGGAAAAGGTTTGATACCGGGCCCATCAGGGAAACCGACATCATCGCACGGCCAGGAACCCTGAAATTCCTGGGGTCAACGGGAACCGGCTTGGCCCAACCGAAATTGGCGAACAGCAGCATTGTCGTTCCGACAAGGTCGAGATGGTTCATTGGATTGAGGCTCAACCGGCCCCGATCGCGGGCGGTGTTGTCGCCGAGAAAACTTGCCATCGCGGCGTGGGCACATTCGTGAAAAGACAGCGAGAACAGCAAAATAGGAAGGAAAATGAAAAAGTGCGTGGCCGATTTCACGAAGACCTCAGGCCCGGCCATGAGCAGGCTGACGACATACAACCCCAGCAGGATTCCGCCGATCAGCTTCAGCTTTTGCCACGACTCCGGGGGAAGGCTACCTGGCTGGCGAAAGATATATATTCGCGTTCTGTCTGACATATTCTTCTTCATCCTTTCGGGATGCGACTTCACCTCTGATCCGCTTCATCAGCAGATCTTGAAAAATGGCTCGCATGTGTGGACCGGGGGGAATTCCAAGGGCTATAAGATCGTTTCCGGAGAGTTCTGATTTTACCAAGCGAAGCCGGCCCAGATAATCGATGACCCTGCGGGCTCCGCCCTTGTCGAGGTCGAATGCAATCAAGGAAATCAGACCTTCGAGCGTGAATCCTTTCAATAGGATGTACAAGCCCGCATCGTCCCCTGGAGCGATCCGGGCAAGGTTCTGCGGAAGGTCGGCCATTTGCCGAAGCGTTTCGACAACGATACGCCTTTTGCCCGCCGGGAAGTGAAGATCCATGAGCAGTTTGTCGGCCTCCGTCGCTGAAAGCGGTGCGAGCAAGCCGATCCAATGGATCGCTTCCCCGTCGATTGGCTCTCCGATGGCCTGGAATCGGCGGATCATCGCGGGTATCAATCTGAACCGAACCGGCAACATGGCATAGTCGTGCAAAGCCGGGTGAAGCGCCCGGACAAGTTTCATGGCGAAAAGTTTTTGTAGCACCCGATGAGGGATTTCCTCGCGGAGACAGCGGGCGATTTCGGCGCCGATACGTTTGGGGGAAAGCCTGCTGACGACATCCCGCTGAAGCGCAAGATCGAACGCCTGCTGGGTATCAGGATCCATCGTGAAATGGAACCGCCCGGCAAATCGAACCGCCCTGTAGAGACGTGTCGGATCTTCGAGAAAACTGAACGAGTGAAGGATCCGGATCTTCTTTTCCCGCAGGTCGCGATATCCTCCGAAAAAGTCAATCAGGCGCAGAAACCTGCCGGGAAGAATGTCCAGTGCAAGCGCGTTGATCGAGAAATCCCTGCGGAAAAGATCGTTCGACAAGCCGGAAAGCTCAACGTGGGGAAGAGCCGCGGGCTGCGAATAATGCTCGATCCGCGCTGAACTGAAATCGATCTTCACCCCATCGATTGCCAGGCGGGCGGTGTGGAACCGCTCGAAATGGCAGGGTTCGGCGGTAAATTCCTCCTGTAGCGATTCAACGAACGGGAGGGCATCCCCGATCATGACGATATCCATGTCAAGGTTTGGCTTTTCGAGCAATAGGTCGCGAACGAAGCCTCCGACCAGGAATGCTTGCCTTCCGGCCTTCTCGGCCTTGGCGCCGATCCTCTTCAGGATGTCCAATACACGCGGGGGAACGAGCTGTTTCATCATCGTCTCAATCTCGAGGGGCTCCGGGAGATCGGTGGTTTCCACGAGCGGCAGGAAAAGCCGGGGAAGCGGAAGAGGGTCGTGAAGAGCCCGAAGAAGTTCGCGGCTGGTGATTATTCCAACAACGGAACCGTTTTCCACCACCGGAAGCTTGGTCACGTTATGCCTCACCATGAGGCTTCGCAACACGCAGACGGGCGTGTCCGGGGTAACCCATGGCCTGGTGCTCGGAACGAATGGATTGATCGGAGAGTCCCAGAGATCCATTTGAACCGCGCGGTCGAGATCGCGTCTGGTGATGAGCCCTACGTATCGATCTTGACGCGTGACGAGGAGTGACATCAGGTTAAACCTAAGCATCATATCATGGGCATTCGCGACGGTCTCTTGCGCAAGGATGGTGCGTGGCGAAGCGGCCATGATCTCCCGGGCGATCGTATCAGGCTTCAGATTCTCTTTCATCACTTCGACGAGAGCGGAATGCAAGGCGCAAGGGTCGCTTTGCTTGAGGCTGAAGCTTACCCAGCTATCTTCTTCTCGTGCCTGGAACGAACGGAAGCACGGAAGCATCGGCGTTCCGGGAAGTCTGCTTCGCGCGAAAACCCGGCTGCGTCCGCTGTAGCAGACCCCAACGACGAGGATATGCGAATCAAGCCTCGACCAGAGCCTATCGATTACAGGAAGCAGGTCTTGTACATTTCCGTTGGTTTGGGCAACGCTCACGACAACAGGCCAGTTCCCGATTTGCTCGTCGGTGGCCTGCAATAGCAGGTCGTTCAGGAGGCCCTTCTGACCTTCTCGAAGTCCAAGGCAGACCTGATTTCCAATCTGCTTTGAAACGACGGGAAAAGTGCGAAGAAATTGCAGCGATTCAAGGTCGAGGGGGGAGGTTCGCTGAGCGAGGCCGCACCATGTCCGCTCGGCGATGGCCGAAGCAAGGAGAGAGGCATCATCGGGCTCGATTTTTATTCCGAGGCGGCGGATCTCGCCGATAAAATGGGATGTCAGGCTTCCCGATTTGAGGGGAACGGATTGGGCTTTTACCGGAAGTTTGGGTGAACTGTGGGAGTAAACGAATACTTCAGCGTTCAGCCTGGGAAGGAGACCCAGCACTCGAGGATTCTGCTGAACCTGTGTCAATCCAAGGAGATGGACGACCTTAACCTGAGCCCATTGAACCTGCGCCAGGGGAACAGGGAAAAACCAATCCGCACGCCGTAACAACTGCCAGGCATTCTCGGAAACACGGTTTGGTCGAAGCAGTCTGGTCTCCGGCCTGAGAAGAAGGAGGCAACGCGCCGCCCCCACCTGATCGAGGTCGGCCCCGTGCGGTAGAACGATCAACTCCAAGGTTAACTCGCTCACGTATTTCCCTGCCTTCAATCTGGAATGATACCCCGGGATTCTCGACCCCACAACCAAATAACGGTTTGTGGAGTCGAATTATTTTGAAATTTCGGTAACGAATTCAGGATTCTCATTCATCTGCGTTTCTGTAAATTCACCTGCCTTCGTCATTCCGGAGGAGGCGGGCATCATGGCTTTCTGGATTCCAGCCTTCGCAGGAATGACGAAGAAAATTTCTGCACCTCAAGGCGCCGTCACATCGGAATACCAATTGCTGACAATTCCTGGCTGATGGTAAAAAGCGATGCCCGCAAAGAACGGTTGGAGTCCTTACGGGCTTTTTTTCAAAATGCTTTGCGGTGATTGGACTTGCCTATTGATCAAGTATGCGGGGTTTCCCGTGCGAGTGGAAATCGAACGTCTGTCTCTTGGTTGATGAAAGCTGCACCTCAAAGACATCATTTCACCCGTTGTACTATCTCCTCAACAGATTAGCTCGACCCTAGCCGAAAAGGTACTTTTTCGACAGCCTGGGCATGTTGGCGCCACGCATGACCGCGTTCACCACTCATTTGCCATTGGGAGGCGAGTTGGGCGCCTAGGCTTTTCGGCGAGGGTCTAGCTCGCAAAGCGGTAATACGCTAACCCGCCTCTTTTTTTG
>MNYA01000102.1 GCA_001872985.1 bacterium CG2_30_54_10
CAGGGCTGGTAATGGCCATGAAAGCTGTGGTTCCCGGATTTTCGGCGCTTGCGGGCCTCTCAGCAGCGATTCTGTCGATTCATACTTTTGCTATTTTTCCCGGGGCTACCGAATATCTTTTCGGCGGGATTGCGCTTCCGGTCTTCGAACACTTGAAGGGAATTCTGCCCGAGAATATTCTGAAGGTTTCGGAGTCACTCGCGCGTGAACCATTCATCTATCGTGCACGCGAAGATTTTGCGAAAACGCGCCGGGCGATATTCCTGACCGCCGCTGATTGGCTTTACGGGCCTGTCGCGAAGCTTCTGACCCCAATCGAATTGCGGGGAAAGGATGTTGCCCTGGAAGTCGCCCGACTGAAAGATCTCTGGAAGGAGGTTTTCCGGGATGCCCTCTAAAGCCGTTGCCTCCGGTACCTCTCAAGCTATCGCCCCAGCTACTTCCGCCCCGACTACCGCTCCAGCTACCGCCGCTGCTACTTCCGCCACTTCCGATACTTCCGCCTCAGCTACCGCCTCAGCTACCGCCTCAGCTACCGTCTCAGCCACCGCCGCCGCCACTTCCGCCCCAACTACCGCCGCCGCCTCCGGCGCTGTTTCCGGCGCTTCCGGCGCTTCCGGCGCTGTTTCCGGCGCCACACCATCATCTTTTTCTCAGAGGGCTGTAGGAGCCGATCTTCCAGCTTTTCCAACCGAGACGTCGGTGTTCAGCGAGTCCGATCCTCATTCCGTCTTTCCCTCCGTCCTTTCCTCCGTCCTTTCCTCCGTCTTTCCCTCCGTCCTTTCCTCCGAACTTTCCTCCGAACTTCCACACGATCTTCCCCCCGGGATGTTGCTCGCGGCCGATCTCGCCCGTGTTTTCGTCCAATCCAGGCGATTATGGGGACGGCCTGTTTCGTCGATTGAACCTGAGGTTTCCCGTCGTCTGGGGTTGCTCCGGCAGCGGGAAAAATCGATCTCAGACTGTCTTATCGTCGTAATGCTTGGCGGAACCAAAGTCGGGAAAACCACTACGATAAACGCCCTTGCAGGCAGATCCATCGGGGAGTCCTCCGCAAAGGCCTGTTTCACCAGCCGCCCCGCCATCTACGTCCACCGAAGGCGCGAAGCTCTGGCCCGAACCCGGCTGGCCGGAATTCTTCGCGAGGATGATACATTCGTTGTCCATGATGAGGATGGCCTCGAACGGATAATTCTGGTTGACACCCCCGATCTCGACGGTGTCGAAGCCGAGCATCACGAGGTCTTCCGAAAGCTTCTCGAACGCGCCGATCTGGCGCTCAGCGTGGTCACCACCCAGAAATACGACTCAAGAATCTTGTACGAAATTCTCGGCCGTGAGATGGGTTTCCGCCGGGTCGTTTTCGTATTCAACAGGATCGATGAGGGAATTCCGTTTTCGGAAAAAATCCGCATGGATCTGCTGGCCAAGATTGCTCCCCTCAATCTTCGCCCCCCCGATGGCGAGGAGCTTCCATTGTTCACTGTCTCAGCCCGGAATGCCCTCGCCGCTAAAGAAGGCCAGGCTGCCGGGCCGACCGGCCAGTTCCCCGCCCTGGAGGCTTACCTCCGGCAGCGTCTGGATCAGGCTCTGGTCAAACGCATCAGCGAGGAAAATGTCGCCGCCATGCGTCGCGAAACGGCGGAATTCATCTTTGGAGCCTGCCGGGTTTCCCAGGCGCAACAGTTTGCAGCCGCTCTGAAAGATTGGGCTGAAGGTCAGTTGCTCGACTGCCAGTCGAAGATGGAAACTGCCATTGCAAAAGCATTCCGCGGGTTGACCCCCGAGATTATACGCAGGCGGGAGGGCGCTGCCGCCGAAGGTCTTAGCGGCCCGTTCGGTATCTATGTCCGGCTCATTCTTGCGGTCAACGCGCTTGCAAGCCGCTTCCAGATGTTTCTTTCCGGTTCCGGCGCTGACCTGGAGGGCGTGATCGCGCAACGTTTGCTCGCGGAGATACAGCCGGTTCTCGACGACGGTTTCAGTTGTTTCCGCCGTTTGATTGCCGAACGCGCCGATAGAGCGGAGCTCGACTCGGCGAATCTCCTTGGACGGCTTGAAAAAGGCGAAACGCTTCCCACCGCGGTACGGGGTTCAATTCGGGATCAGATCAGCGAGTTCGTTTTCGAGCCCAAGACATCCGGTCTCGAAGCTTTTTTTCTGAATCTTTTGCCTGTCGTTATTATTCTGCTACTGGTGAGGTATTTCGCCTGGGCTCTGTTATCTGCCAGTGAACCCGGCGCAGGAATGTTCCTGGGAGGCGGTGTCCTGATATTGTTGGTTTGCCATCTTCAAAGCTCGTTTTGGCTCAAACGGAAGGGTGGGACTTTAAGCCCTGCCGTCACGAAGATCATCGACCTATTTGCCCACGAGGTGCGACGACGGATGGTGGAACCGATTCGAGAATGGGCTGACGAGGTTGGGAAGATTGAGGCGCTCCCTACTTCTCAGCCTTCCGAGCATGAGCCACATCGTGATTGAATTTTCATTCTGCTATTGTGCCCCATCAAGGTTGATCCTATAATGGCCCTAATCTGAAAGGCTCGTCCCTGGAGGAAAGAATGCAAAAGAAGAAAATTTGGCTTAATCTGGCCCTGCTTGTTTCAGTTGTCGTTTGGGGGCTGATCGCGGTCGCGGCTCATGCCGAGAACCAGGATTTCGATTTCGGGCTTCCGCTGTTCGGTCTCGATGAGATCCGTCTCGAGCGTGAAAAAGCACCTGATTTCAACCTTTCCCTTTTGAAGAAATTTCTTGGGGAAAGCGAAAATCAATGTTTGGTGCATCTTCACGCATTTTACCGCTGGCTTGTGTTGATCCGTCTCTCGGACGTTCCCAGGGCTGAGGCCCTTCAGAAGATCGTGATCGAGAATTTCAAAGTTTCCGATTTTACGAAGGCAGGGAAGCAGGAATTGCTCGATTACATCTTCATCACAGGTCTTCTTCTTTCGGTCGACAAAGAGCCCGATCCAAAGAATGTCAAGGATCATGAATTCGAGGAGCTGTTGCTCAAATCTGAAGATATTCTTGGTGATGTTCCGGAGTATTCCCTTGTGAAGGGATTTCTGTTCAATCAGCTCAGGAGCAGACCCAATAATTTTTTTACGCCGATGCATCCCCTCGAGGATTTGAAAAAGGCGCTTGCGATTGGTCCCGCCAATGATCCCTTCTTTTTCTTCGTCATGGGACAGGCTCTTCGCCTGCTTGGAACCCAGGAAAACAGCCTCTATCTTGCCATCAGCGCCTACGAAAAATCTGCCGGGCTCGTTCCCGCCAACTCAAAGTTGCAGAATACCCTTCTTGGGCTTTACATGGGCCTTCATGAAAATTATCAGACGATGAAGAAGGTCGAACCCTTCTGGCTGGAAGAGGCTGTCTACAAGAAAATCCTTACCCTTTTTCCATCTAATCCTCACGCGCTCAACAATCTCGGATTTTTGTACGCCGAATACGGGCTGAACCGTGAAATGGCCCAGACCCTCTGCCAGAAAGCCGTTGACCGGATGCCTGAGAATGCCTCGTTTCGAGACAGTCTTGGCTGGGCGGCATTCAAAAACCAGCAATTTGAAAAATCTGAGGCCGAGCTGAGGAAGTCCCTCAGTCTTAGTTCGGATGTCTACGAGCCGCATTACCACCTGGGAACCCTCTATTATGTGACCAAACGGTACGACCAGGCGATATCGACATACGAAAAGGCTCTTCAGCTCAAGCCGGAATCCTCTGAAACCCTCAACAACTTCGCCTATCTCCTTTCGGAACTCGATCGGGATCTCGAGAAGGCCCGTACCATGGCGGTCAAGGCGGTCAAACTCGAACCTGAAAACCCCTCTTATATCGACACCCTTGCCTGGGCCAGCTTTAAGCTCGGACAGACCGAGGAGGCTATGCGGTATCTGCAAAAAGCCCTTCAGCTTGCCCCCGATGTCAGCGAGATTTTAGTTCACCTCGCAAAGGTTTACCTCGAGATCGGAAAGTTCGAAGCTGCATTGAGCTATCTCAAACAAGCTCATCGGATCGATCCCAAACTTGATAACCTGCAAAACGACCTCTATCTCGCGATCATGCTCAAATCCCAGTTCGAAGCCCTCCAGGAATACCACCAGCTTTACGGGAGGATTGCTGATCCCGATCGGATCAAGGGAATCCTCCTCAGCCTCGTCGGGATCTATCAGAGCGAAGGCTTGTACTCACACGCAATTCGTATTACTCAATTGTGCGACAAGCTGAAGCACGGAGGTCTCGATCTGGGAAAACCCATCTTCGATTTCTATCAGCTTGAAACCGCCTCTGGAACCCAGCCCATATCCACCGCTAAAACTTCTGACATGCGCCCCGAGCCCGGGAACTCCGTCGAGCCAGGCAAGTCTGCCGAGCCCGGCAAGTCCGTCGA
This sequence comes from bacterium CG2_30_54_10, assembly GCA_001872985.1. GTDB lineage: Bacteria > Muiribacteriota > Ozemobacteria > Ozemobacterales > Ozemobacteraceae > CG2-30-54-10. Next base: position 4,388 of record MNYA01000102.1, read on the forward strand.
ACCCGGCAAATCCGTCGAACCCGGTAAGTCCGTCGAGCCAGGTAAGTCCGTCGAACCAGGTAAGTCCGTCGAACCAGGTAAGTCCGTCGAACCAGGTAAGTCCGTCGAACCCGGTAAGTCCATCGTGCCCGGCATTTCCGGCAATCCCAGCGAGTCCGTCGATTCGGACAATTCCGGCAAGCCCGTTGAACCTGATGAGCCAAGCCCCACCGAAGCAGTGGCTGCCGGTCAGGTTTCGCCTCCGCACATGCCGGAAATGCCAAAGGTCGCTTTCGCCATCCATTTCGGGCCGGTCATGCTGGATTTCCTGGCCAAGCATTTGGTGACCTTCCCTGGCTTCGAGCAGTTGGCGATCACGCTTCTGGTTGAGGACATCATGGCCCCATCCTCGACAGCCATGTTCGATTTTCAGCTCCCAGGCCTTGAGTCCCGGGAGCCACTTGGAGCTCTGGAATACTACCTCGCCTTGTTTGGCGCTCCGGTTTCTGAGAGGCTTTCACTGGCCGCCGGAAAAGGTCTCCGCGCTCATATCGGTCGGATGTCGGTTTGGGCAGCACATCATGGGAACCATCTTTTAATCTGGTTCACCGCCCGCGAGTCCGACCCGGATTTCGCATCGATCGAGAAATCATTTCCTTACGCGGATGACTCCCTGGCTGGTCTTTTCATTGATTGGTCCCAATTGGAAAAGAAAATTCCGGCGATTTTGATGCCCTTTGTCGGGAACCCGTTTTATCCGTTTAAAACGATCTATTCGAGGTACAAGACCGATGAAGGCGGTCTTCATGAGACCTCGTACCTCGTTCCGATCGAAAAAGTCACCCAGAATTTCATGAAGGTTCTCGCTCGGGATCTTTATGAATATAAGGTTCTGTTGCTGAATTGGGGCTTCCAACCGGAGTTGCAGGTGAAGGCGAACGAGGATCTGATACAGCTAATTGCCGACTACGGGAACCTTCCTCAGTTCCTTGACACTTGGCGTGATACTGCGGCGCCGCTGCTTTTCGTTCTGCGTCCTCGTTTGGAAATGGCCGCCTGCGTCACCCGCCGGGTTCTGTTCGGTGGGCCGCTGGAGCAGTTGTCGCAACTATGCCCATCTGGAGGGGTGGTCAAAGTGAATGGCCCAACCGGGGCGCTTGAATGCTCCGTTCATCCGGGGAACGGGGTGTTCCCCCTGCTTGGAATGGGCCGCGACCGTTGTGCCTACTCCCGAGAGCGCCTCAATTACATCTTCCGCCGCATCGCAACGCGTCTATTTAAGGAGCTTCCAAAAGATGAGTTGCTAAAAAAAATCATTTCGGATTATAATGTCGCCCCTTGCCCGGCTCAAGGGAGTTATTCGTTTGACGAACAGGGAAAGGTCCGGTGTTCCATTCACAAAGATCCTAAAGAGAACGAAAAGGGAAAATAGGAGGGAATTCATGCCTGCCATCAATATCCAAGACACTATTCTCCAGGCCCTCAAGGGGAAAGCCGAGCTGGTGAAGATTTTTCTGATGAAAGGGTTTCAGATTCAAGGAATCGTGCTCGATTTCGATACGTTTGTCATCCTTCTCGAAGCTGAAGGAAAAAAGCAATTAATCTACAAACATGCCGTTTCGACCATTCAGCTCCCCGATGACTTCATAATGCCTCGTGGCGAAGAATAAACCCGAGTGTTTCCTTTCCGAAGGCATCCTTCCTTTTCTCCCTCCCTCTCATACGTGCTAACTCAAGAGATACTTGCAAAGTTCGTGTACCGAATAAAATTTCATGTACCGATCCTCCGCAAACCCTCATCAAGTCGCAACCGGTTTGTACCGGCTCGTGTACAAATGCCAACAATGTTAGATTTTGCAAGTCCCTCAGTATCTAATCAATAATTCGTGGCAATTCAATGATTCCTGGCGCAAGAGATTTCTCCCTTCCGTCAAGAAGAGCGGCGGATTCTGTTGCGTGAAGGGATTCGCCGCCATAACGTCCAGTTGACTGTATCATCTCAATAAGTCGGGGGATGAGTG
>MNYA01000255.1 GCA_001872985.1 bacterium CG2_30_54_10
CGCGAGCCGGACAACCCAATGAAATGGCCCTATAAATACAAGCTTCTGGTGGCCGAAATTCGATGGAAAAGCCCGTCTGGGGCGCCAATGAAAGTGCGGATGTCCGCTTATAAACTTTTATAATTGCATGCCGAAAGAACTGAGAAAATCGGGTTTTACCCTTGTTGAAGTCACCATCAGCGTTTTTCTCGGAGCGCTGGTTCTGGCCGGACTTTCCAGATTACTTTCAAGTTCCCTGAAAATGACCAACAAGGGTTCCGCTCACCTCACGAACGTTCAGGCAACCGCCATTTTCTTGAGACAACTCGTGGAGGATGCTCGCCGTGCCTGCGATCTTTCCCAGATGCCCGAAAATCAGGACGAAACTTCGGCAAAATTCGACATTCTTGAAGAAAGCGAGATGGGAGGCTTGGCAACGAGTTCCATTATCTATGAAATTTCCCAAGGCGCCCGTGGAATCATCCGGAAAAATGCGCCTCCTCCGGGGGCGGAATCAACCCCCGTAACCCATACCTTTTGTCGCGACCTGCTTATCCTGAACTGCGGATTCCGACACGTAAATCTGGTCGGGGGAGGGAAGGGGATTTACGTTTCTCTAAAGATCGGAACCCCCCCGTCCGGATCGGAAGAATTTGAAATAAAGCGTTTCATTCTTTGCCGAAACCACGCAAGTAACACGTTCCTTTTGGGATGGTGAAAACATAATCAGAGAGAGTTTCGGGCTGTAGCTTCATCAGGAAAAGGGGTAATGAGTTCAGACAATCCGACCGCCTCAAAAATTTCCTGGTACATGTCGGCAGTTCCTATGCACCCCATGGAAATCTTGCGCTCGTAGCGCATGTTTTCCGCAAACTCCAAAAGACATGTGATTCCAGGGCTATTAATAATGGTGATCTGGCTAAAATCAAGAAGACAACGATTCACCCCTAGAGGCAACTGTCTCTCGAATTCTCCGGAAAGCACACTCCCCGCGGATTTATCGAAATAACCTTTCAGTCGAAGAACCAGAAAACCGTTATCAAGAGCCACTTCAATCGAAGACTGCCTCATGGGTTTTACTGTATTCCAGTAAAATTTCTCTGTCAACGCATCCGGTCATTTTATTCTTTTTGGGACATGGTTTCAGAATTAAATTCCTCACGCGGAATGTGACGACACGGCTACCGCAAGCTGATGCCAGCTTGGTTGCCGACGGGCACAGGGATTACCCCAAAGTGAGGTATTAAGTCTCATCAAAAGCAGTGTCGTTAGAGCGAACGAGCTGTCAGGTAGAGGTTGGCCGCTTCTCCCAGGCTCTCAACGGCCCTAACCATCCGCTCGACCAGAGATTGATCGAGGGCGGTCGCTCCGGGTGCATTCTGGCTTGCGAGTAGGCTCTGAACCCAGGGGATGCATGTTGAGTCTTCGGGGGAAAGGATCCCTGGTTTGACCAACAAGCGCTCGATTTCCAGGATGGAGTACCGGTCAGCGGGCTCAGTTTCGCACGCGAGTTTGTAGAGCCCTTCAATAGTGGCGTCCAAGGCCTGCTTGAGCGGGCCGCCAGTTTCGGTTGCAAAGCCGCCGCCAGCCATCAGTCGAGTCAGACGCAGACGCTCGCCGGCCCGTGCGAGCTTCTCGCGCACGTCGCGGGTTGTCTGCGCCCGAGTGTCAGAACTTCTGTCGGCTGGGAGCGGAAACGCCGGGGATCTGTATGCCTCCGAATCCGGATCCTGCGAACCAAGGTTATCGCCCATGAGGCCAAGGAGACTCTCGTAGCTCTTGCGATCGAAAAGGTGAAGTGTGAAGGAAGGCTTCGGGCCATGCGCGAGCGTCGCGACCTCGTCCACCGTCGGTTGAAGCCCCGCAGCGTCCTGGTCGACGACCACCATAAGGCGTGACAGACCGTCGCCGGGCGTGACGGCTCCACCCAGCGCATCGACTTTACGAACCAGCAAAAGTCGACCACCAAGCCTCACACTGAGACGCTCGGCGAATAGGCGCACCCGATCGACCTCGGTGGGCGTCGAAACCGCCGCATCGGCATTGGTTCCGACACAGGCCGTGACGGGGGTTTCCTCCGGCTGCTTCGGAGAAGCTTCTTCGTCGGCCAACATCTGACGCAAGCGTGCCATCAGGCCGCGGTCCTTAGCGAAAACGAGCGTGTCCTCGCCCTCCAGGGCGGAGAAAACGGCCTGGAAGATCTGGCGCTTTTGCGCCAGGGTATCGAGCATCCGCTCCTCGATCACCCCCTGGGCTATGAGGTTGATAACCTGCACGGTCTCCTTCTGCCCCATGCGATGAGCCCGCCCGATGCGCTGTTCAAGCACCGCCGGATTCCAGGGAATGTCAAGGTTGATCACAAGGCTGGCGGACTGCAAGTTCAAGCCCACGCCGCCTGCGTCCGTAGAGAAGAAGAGGCGACAATCCACTTCGTCCCTGAAGCGATCGAGAAGCTTTCCCCGCCGGCTAGTGGGAACCGATCCGGCCAGCTTGACGAAACCGATTTTGAGAGGGCGTGCCACTCGCTCGATCGCCAAGTCGATCATTCCCTCGAAGCTGGAGAAAATGACGGCTTTGCGTCCCGCATCGACGACCTGCTCCCGCAGAATGCCGGCAAGCTCATCGAGCTTCGGCGCGGTCTGCTTCTTCTGCTTTTCCGAGAGTTTCCGGTCGTGAAGTTCGAGCGCATCGCACAGAATTCGCATTTTCTGGAGCGCCATCAACAGGCGCTTGGACTCTGAAGGTGTCAGCGCCCGCCGATTGGCGATGCTGAGAAGTTGGGCGACAATGGATTGAAAATCCTTGTACGGTTCGAGTTGTGCGGGCGTCATTGGCACAAAGAAGTTGTTGTCCACGCGAGGCGGGAGATCGTGGAGAACTTCCTCCCGCATGCGTCGCAAAACAATCGGACTGATACGCTTGCGCAACTCCGCGAGATTCTTGTATCCCAGCACCTTATACGAGCCGCTGGCACGCTTCTCGAGCTGGTAGTACCTCGCGTTGAATTGCCAGAGCGGGCCAAGGAGCCGGGCATCCAGCGTTTGCAGGACGCTGTAGAGCTCGTCGAGATTATTCTCGATCGGGGTGCCGGTCAGCACGAACGCGTAACGGCTCCGCAGACGCTTCACCGCCTGTGCTGTCTTTGTCCGCCAGTTTTTCACCCTTTGGGCTTCGTCCAGGATCACCAGGTCAGGGGCCAGCCGCTCGTAGACTTGCTGATCGTGCAGCAAAAGCTCGTAATTGACGAGCGTGAAGAAGCTGGGCGTTGCATAGAGCAACTCACGTTTCGCGGCCGGGCCTTGAACGACCTCGGCGGTGAGCGAGGTGAACCTTTTGATTTCGCGAAGCCACTGGTGCTTAAGCGAGGCGGGAGTCACGACGAGGACCCGTGAAATTCCTCGCAGTTCCTTGAGCAGGACGGCGGCGCCGATTGCCTGAACCGTTTTGCCCAGCCCCATGTCATCAGCCAAAAGCGCGCGACCGCTGAAAGCCAGGTGCAGGATGCCGTCCACCTGATACGGGTAAAGCTTCGTTCCCACGACATTGAGGCTCCGCCTTCCCGCCGCGACCTCATCGAGAAACCATTGACGCTGTTGCTTGTTTTTGAGTCCGTCGGTCAACAATTGGGCATGAGCGCGTACCTCCGGGGCGATGCGAAGCCGCGCGGCCTGTTCCGGCTTGAGCTGCGCGATATCATCGATCAACGCCGGAACCTGACGGACGGGATCGCCCAGAAGAGAGCCCTTGTCGTCGAAATATCGAAGCAGGAGGGCGCCGGCCTCTCCGTTAATTTTTGTCGGCGCGTGGAGAGCGACCTCGACCAGTTCGCCATAGCTTAGAAAAACCTCGGCCGTCGGCGGGGCGGAAAGTTCAGCCTCGTCGATCCTGCCCCGTAGCTTCTTTCCAAGTACCGCCAGCACCGCCTCGATATGCTTGCAGGTACCAAGCAGGTTGGTTTGGTAGTCGGGACAGTTACAGCTATTGACGCGTCGCTTGAGCGAGCGGGTAATCACCTCATAAGTGCGACCGCTGGGAGAAAGCACCGAGAAGGTCGAGAAAACCGGCTCCGACCGAAGGTTGCAGATTTTGAACCCCTCTTCAAGAGCCCTTTGACGACGCCTTTCAAGCTGTACCTGCTGTTGAACCGGACGAAATTCCTGACCTTGGCGGTGTTCGACCGGGATATTCAATCCTGAGGAGATAATGGCGCACCTCCATTCTGTTAAGCAGTCACGCAAAAAAACAAAGCCTCAACTAACCAGCCTACGCTCCAATCACGGGGAGTAAAACAGGAATTTGCTCTTTCATTCTGAGAGTACCACGCTCAACTTCCGATTTCAAGGGTCGGATTTTTGGTTGGATTTTTGGTTGGTTGATAGAGGCTGACTTGTGGAGCCACCCCCGGTGGTTGAGTGGTTTGAGCCACAGCCAATGAAGTGGATCAATGCCAATGTGCTTGGGCAGAAAGAGGACAAAAAAACAACGGAAGACAGCCGCCCTGGGGGGCGGCGATCCCAGGAAGAAAACGCCCGCCCTGGGGGGCGGCGATCCCAGAGGGGAAGC
>MNYA01000350.1 GCA_001872985.1 bacterium CG2_30_54_10
TACAGTTTGTCAATCACGCATTACGCCGTCAGCAATCGGGCACGGCAGACAGAAGTATATTCCCTATAAAACGCTGTTGTCAACAGGAATAGCGAGGATTTTAAATGTTTGAAAAGCGTGTCCGAAAAGGATTGCCGTGAGTGAGGAATTGTGATAGAATCGCGGACAATGACCTACTATTTTGTCATCCCCTCTTTTCTCACATTGGTTTTCGTCGTCTCCTACCTTCTGGTCAACCTGTTGTTGATGGCTTTTGACTCCCTGAATTTTTTCTGGGATTGGTGGGACGGCCTCCGGCGGGTATTTCCCGCCCTCTTTGTCGCGGAATACGCCATTCTGGGAGGGTTCGTCTATTACATCATCAAATGGGAACTTTCGGGAACCCCCTAACCGGCCCCGCAGCGGCTTTTTTCATCTCGGTCGGGCCGGTTTCAAACCCAACGATTTCTTGTTTTGAAAGGAGAGCGAGGAATGAAGGAAAAACTTCTCGAGATCATCCCTGAATTCAATGAGATCAAGAACGAAAAGTTGCGGGAAATGACGCTCGAAGCCATGATCATGGCCATTGAAAAGGGCGGCTGGTCCCCGAGCGACCTGGCAAAGATTCCTTTCACGCTTTTGATCGAGGAAACCAACGTCTCTCTTCTCGAACATACCCGCGCCGTCACGCGCATCTGCATTGGAATGGCCAGGGCCATTGATGCCACTCTTGGCCCCAAACTTCCAATCAATTTTGATTTCCTCGTCTCCGGAGCAATTCTTCACGATGTCGGCAAACTTCTCGAATACCAGCGGGAAGGTCTCCGGTACACAAAAAGCGCATCTGGAAAGCTTCTGCGCCACCCCTTCAGCGGCGTCCAAATCGCAACACTCGCGGGTCTTCCCGACGAGATATCCCATATCATCGCAAATCACAGCCACGAAGGCGACCATGGAAAACGAACCAACGAAGGAATCCTGCTGCACCACGCTGACTTCACGAGTTTCGAGCCTCTCAAGACCTGATTCGAGGGAAACGAAGGGTGGTTCCTCAGCCGCTATCACCTTCCCGGCGACTATCTGATTTCGAATAAGGAGACCCCTGATGGGAAAAACGATGGCCGAGAAAATTCTTGCCAGGGCGGCCGGAGTCCGAAGCGTTTCCCCGGGCGACCTGCTCGACGTCATTCCAGACGTCGCGATGTCTCATGAAAACGCGGGGCTGGTTTCGAAATCTTTCAAGGAGATCGGCGTCAGCAAGCTGTTTGATCCGGATAGAATCGTCATCATCTTCGACCACCGCGTTCCAGCCGAATCCGAAAAAACGGCCGAGGGTCACAAGACCGTGCGAGAGTTCGTCAAGAAATACAAAATCAAGAACTTTTTCGATATCAACACCGGAATATGCCATCAGGTGCTTCCAGAGCAGGGCTTTTGTCGACCCGGCGAGGTAATTGTCGGAACCGACTCCCACACGACAACCCACGGCGCATTCGGTGTTTTTTCCACCGGCATCGGCGCAACCGAGATGGCCGCGGTCTGGGCTACGGGCAAGCTCTGGATGATGGTCCCCGAAACCATCAAGGTGGTGACTGAAGGCAAGTTCTCGCCGGGCGTGTTTTCCAAGGATTTGATCCTGCATCTGATCGGCCTTCTGCGAGCCGACGGCGCTGATTACAAGGCGATCGAGTTCTTCGGTGACGCTATCGACGAGATGTCGATAGCCTCCCGGATGGTGGTGACCAACCTTTCCATGGAGATGGGCGCAAAAGCGGCCATGATTCCGCCCGACCAGAAAACTTTTGATTTCGTGAAGACGGTTTCGGGAAAGCCTTTCCAGGCTGTTTTGCCCGACTCCGACGCGAAATACTGCCGAACGGTCGATCTCGATCTCAATTTGTTGGCGCCGCAGATCGCCTGCCCGCATGCGGTTGACAACGTCAAGACGGTGAAGGAACTGGCCGGGACGCCCATTCAGCAAGCTCTTCTGGGCTCATGCACCAACGGCCGCGTCGAAGACCTCGAGGAAGGCGTCAAGCAGCTCGCGGGCCGCAAGGTTCACCCCGAAGTCCGGATGCTCGTCATTCCCGCCTCCTGGAAGGTCTACCGCCAGGCGCTCGACAAAGGCCTGATCGCCGCCTTCATTGATGCCGGCGCGGTCGTCCTCAACCCGGGCTGCGGCCCATGCCTTGGAGCACACCAGGGACTATTAGCCCCCGGCGAACGCTGCATAAGTTCCACCAACAGAAATTTCCAGGGACGCATGGGAAGCACGCAGGCCGAGATTTATCTCGCCTCGCCCGCCACCGTCGCAGCCTCGGCAGTGGCAGGCAAGATCGCCCTTCCGGAGGTTCGATCGTGAAATTCAGCGGAACGGTTTTCAAATATGGAAACGATGTCAACACTGACGTGATCTTTCCCGGGCGATATTTGAAGGTCTGGGAACCCACCGAGATGGCCAAATACGCCATGGAGGACATCGACAAGGAGTTTGCGAAGAAGGTCAAGCGAGGCGATATCCTCGTCGCCGGGAAGTATTTCGGATGCGGCAGTTCCCGGGAACAGGCCGCCACCTGCCTGAAAGCGGCCGGTATTTCGGTCGTCATCGCCGAGGGCTTCGCCCGGATCTTCTACCGAAACGCCATCAATCTGGGCCTCGCGATTATGGCCTGCCCTGGCATTACCGCCATCGCAAATGCGGGTGACCGGCTCGAGGTCGAACCGACTACCGGCGAAGTAAAGAATCTTACATCCGGAAAAACCGCCAAGGCAAAGGTTCTTCCGCCTTTCATCCTTGATATCCTCAACGATGGCGGCCTCATTCCGCATCTGAAAAAGTCGTGACCACCAAAGGAACCTGAATTGCCACCGAGAAACCCAGGAAGCCACAAAGTTCACAGAGTGCATCGCTATTACATATACTGATCGTTGCTGATGGCGGCCAATTCGGGGGATCAACATTTTTCCGCGAATGACCTTGTTTCGGGGAATGCACCCGAGAACTCGGAAAGAAAAATTTGGTATCGTTTGTTAATCGCGGAAAAAGCAAATTGGTAAATAAAAGGAAATATGAATTTGGAATAATGATTTTTGGAAGATCCTGCTACCAGCCATTTTTGAGCGCATAAAATCACAAAACTTGCTGCGCTTTTGTATAAAAAAGCAGATAAGTAATTCAATGAAATAAAGGAGTTGGATGTGGCAAAGAAATACCGGATTGCTTGGCTTCCCGGAGATGGTGTGGGCGTTGACGTCATGGATGCGGCCAGGAAAGTCCTGGATGCAGTCGGCGTTACGGCCGATTATGTCCCCGGCGACATCGGCTGGGAGTTCTGGCGCAAGGAGGGGAATCCCCTTCCCGAGCGTACGATCAAGATTCTCAAGGAAACCGACGTCGCGCTGTTCGGCGCCATCACTTCGAAAAACAAGGAAGTGGCGGCCAGGGAACTCGCCCCCGAGCTCCAAGGAAAGGGCCATGTCTACACATCTCCGGTCGTGGCCATGCGACAGATGTTCGATCTCTATTCTTGCGTTCGGCCTTGCAAGGCCTTTCCCAAAAACCCGCTCAATTATAGAGAGGGCATTGATATCACCATTTTCCGCGAAAATACCGAAGGCCTTTATGGCGGTGTCGAGTTTTTTCCCATTCCGGAAGAAGTCCGGAATGCTATCGAGAAAAACAACAAGAAAATGGCCAGATTCAATAAGTTCCCCGCTGCTGATGTTGCGATGTCGACCCGCATCATGACCAGAACCGGATGCGAGCGCATCATACGAAAGGCGTTCGAGTTTGCCGTGGCGAACAAAAAACCGGAGGTTACGCTCGTCGAAAAACCCAACGTCTTGCGTGAGACCGGGGGCTTGATGGTCGACTGCATGAAAAAGGTGGCATCCGAATTTCCCGCTGTTGCCTGGGGCGAAGGGAATATCGATGCAATGTGCATGTGGCTGCTGAAAAACCCCGATCGATACCATGTTCTTGTCGCCGAAAATATGTTCGGTGACATCATCTCCGACCTCTGCGCCCAGTTGGTCGGCGGCCTTGGCTTTGCCTACAGCGGAAACATCGGCGAGAAATATGCCATTTTTGAGCCTACCCACGGCTCAGCCCCCAAGTATGCCGGTCAGAACAAGGTCAACCCTCTGGCGACGATCCTTGCCGCGATGATGATGATCGAGTGGCTCGGCGAGAAAGACAAGGCTCGGATCATTTACGAGGCTGTCTCCAAGCTCGTTGCCGAGGGAAAAGCCAGAACCTACGACATGGGCGGGAATACCACAACCTCCGAAATGGCCGACGCGGTAATTGCTGCGATTAGATCCCGGTAAATCAGCGAGTAACCAGGGGTCAGGAATTAGGAAGTAGGGGAAAACCCTGCTACAAAGGATAATTGAAATGTATTATCTCACTACTGTCCCGTTTAAATGTCGCATAAACACAAGCATTTCGTGATGTTGAAATCATTTCGAGGAGGTACAAGCTGACGAAACACCTTTAAAATGGGCTTTTTTCTGTACCATTTGATATTCAAAAACCGTAGAAATCTGTAAGGATTTTGCCTCTTTTTCAACAACGATTTGATAATGGGAGTCTTTGTTTGTCCGATTAACATTGGTT
>MNYA01000303.1 GCA_001872985.1 bacterium CG2_30_54_10
TTTTTGCCGCAGATAAACGCGGATTAACGCAGATCTGGAGGGGAAGGAAAGAAAGCAAGAGTTTAGTAGTTTGGGAAAATTGAAGAAAAGGTGAATGGGAGAAAATGGAGAATGGGTGATGCGACTAACAAATCATGCTAAATGCTCGTCGGACCCGCGACCGGGAGATTGTCATTGCGAGGCGCTTTGCGCCGAAGCAATCCCGTGATGCCGGGGATTGCTTCACTTCGTTCGCAATGACAACAAGGGGCTGGAGTTTAGCTGATCTTGGTAGCCCTGATGGGTGAAAATAAATTTAGGATTCTTGAGAAAACCTCTCCATTCATCATTCATCATTCATCATTTCCTCTATCTCCATTTTTTCAAACGGCTAAACTCTTACAGATGATACTAAAATTTGCTCGTCGGCCCATTCATTTTGCAGTTTTCGGTTGAAATTCCCGCGCGGTTGTGATAGATGGAACATGGGTTTGAGTTTGTAATGATTTTGAATTTGCATTGATTTTGAATTTGAGAGGGACCCCTTGGTAAAAAAAACACCACCCCCACAGGCGACCATTCGTCGTCTCTCCATTTATTTGCGTTGCATCAACGGCATTGATGAAGAGGGCATCTCTGTTATCTCCTCTCGCGAACTTGCGGACCGCCTCGATCTCAACCCTGCTCAGGTAAGAAAAGATCTTGCCTATTTTGGCGAGTTTGGAAAACGCGGTGTCGGGTATTCGGTGCTCAAACTACGCGATCACATCACAACGATTCTCGGCATGAAGAAGAAGCGCCTGGTCGGAATAGTCGGCGCTGGAGGCCGTCTTGGGCATGCCCTTGCCTTGTACAAAGGGTTCGAAAAACGCAATTTCCAGGTTGTCGCTCTCTTCGACAAGGATCCTGCCGTCGTCAACCAGGTATTTGGTGAAGCGGGTGCCATTCACCACGTTTCCGAGATGCCCCGCATGGTGAAAGAACTTGGAATCGAGATTCTTCTGCTTTGCATCCCGCCCGAAGCAATCAAGGAAGTGTTCGACTACGTCCTTCTTTCAGGAGCCAAGGCGGTTTTGAACTTCGCCCCCGTCAAGTTATCATCCACCGACGAGGTTACCGTACATAACGTTGATCTCGCGATCGAACTTGAATCCTTGAGCTACCATCTGAGCCTCCGGGAGTCCGGAATTCCCGGCGAGTGGGTGTGATCGTGACGTCCCCAAAAAAGGTGAACGCGCCTTCTTTCGACGCACGAAGTGAATATGCGTGTCTCACCTTCTTCGGTCAGGTGTTTTGTCCCTTCAGGTCTGCCTTCATGATCCCCCTCGGTATCGGGGCGATAACGTTTTGAGCCATTGTGAATGGTTGTGAATGGTTTGACATCACACGTTTGCGATGGTAGCCTGTAATATCCTTGTCATCGGGAGAGCCCATGAGCCTTACCATCGAGTGTCAGGAACGCGAGCACAGTGTCGTCGTCATAGACGTGCGGGGGGAGGTCACTTTCGAGAATTCTGACCTTCTTCGTGACAAGATCAACGAGTTGTGCGAACAGAGCAAGGCCAATTTGGTCATCGATTTGGCCAACCTGAAGTACATGAGTTCCGCTGGGATGGGAGTTCTTGTACACGGGTTGAAGAAGACCCGCCAGGGGAAGGGTGACCTTCGTCTGGCCCACCTCAGTCCAAAGATGAGGCGGGTTTTTCTGATCACCCAGTTCACGCATCATTTTGCCGTATATCCTTCGCTCGATGAAGCGATTAACAGTTTTTCCAGTCCGGCAGAAGGTGAGAAGCCATTTCCCTCGCCAACCTGATCGCGGCGGTCAAGAGTTACAACCCGGACGCTGATTTCGACCAAATCGGCGCAGCCTATCGTTTCGCGGCCGAATGCCACAAGGATCAGTTCAGAGCTTCCGGGGAGGCATATTTCATACACCCCTGTGCGGTCGCGATGATCGTAGCGACTGAGTTGCAGCTGGACTCCACATCGATTTGCGCCGCTCTTCTTCACGACGTGGTCGAAGACACTCCGGCAACCATCGACGATATCACGGAGCTGTTCGGGGAAACGATGGCCAAGCTCGTAGAGGGCGTGACCAAGCTGAACAAGGTTTTCTTCAGTTCAGCTTCGACGGCCCAGGCTGCCAATTTTCGCAAGATGTTGTTTGCGATGACGGACGATGTGCGGGTCATCCTGATCAAGTTGGCGGATCGCCTGCACAATGTGCGTACGCTTCAATTCCTTCCGCCGATCAAGCAGAAATACGTCGCCAAGGAAACGCTTGAGATTTACGCTCCGCTGGCTCATCGCCTAGGAATCTACAAGATAAAATCAGAACTCGAGGATCTGGCGTTCAGTTTCACAAATCCTGAAGCGACAAAAACAATCAATGATTTCCTCGGGGAAAAGGGCACTGAGGGCGAGGCAAAACTTCAGCAGGCGATGGGTGAGATCGAGCAGCACCTCAAAGAAGTCCACATCCCGGTCTCCATTTCGGGTCGGCCCAAGCACCTGTATTCGATTTACAACAAAATGCAGAAGTCGTCCCTTCCGCTTGAGGGCTTATTTGATCTGCTCGGAGCCCGCGTCATCACCGAATCGGTGAAAGACTGTTACGGCGCCCTCGGAATCGTCCACAAGTTCTGGAAACCAATCCCCGGCAGGTTCAAAGACTACATCGCGGTTCCGAAGCCGAACATGTATCAGTCGCTCCACACCACCGTTCTTTTCGATGGGAAGCCTCTCGAAGTGCAGATCCGAACTGCGGAGATGCACAGGATCGCCGAAGAAGGCATCGCCGCCCACTGGGATTACAAAGAGAGCGGCGGAAAGGATGCCGCCCCTGATTATAAAGAAAAACTCTCCTGGCTCAGGAACCTCATCGATTGGTATCAGGATGTAAAAGATGCCTCAGAGTTCATGGAGGCGGTCAAGGTCGAGCTGTTCCAATATCATGTCTATGTATTCACTCCCAAAGGGGATGTGATTGAGCTTCCGCGCGGAAGCACACCCGTTGATTTCGCTTATACCATCCACTCTGATGTCGGCCATCGCTGCATCGGGGCGAAGGTGAACGGGCACATCGTTCCGATTGATTACTCGCTTCAGAACGGCGACATAGTCTCTATCATCACCAGCAAAACGCAGAAAGGTCCAAGCCGCGACTGGCTGAAGTTCGTCCAGAGCACCAATGCCAAGCGGAAGATCCGCACCTGGTTAAAGAAGGAGTTCCGCGACGAGTATGTTGCATCGGGTGAACGAGAATTCTTCGACACCTTCCGCCGAATGGGGGGTACCCCTGAGCAAGAGAAAACCCTAAAAACCAGCCAAATGATTGAAGAGGTGAAGAACCAGGGTTTTGCCGCATGGGATGACCTTTACGCGGGAATCGGAGCGGGTGAAATTCGCACTCAGCAGGTCGTAGGGAAACTTTTTCCCCAGCTTGTGAACAGGCCTCCTCCTTCTCCTCCGGCGACTAACGTTTCGCAGAAGCCCCGCAAAGAAGATAAACAGCAGGCTGGCCGGAAAGGGCCACGGGTTATCGCGGGTGGCCTGGACTCTGCTCTTGTGAAGATTTCCCATTGTTGCAACCCGATACCCGGCGACCCGATAATGGGCTATATCACTCGCGGGCGAGGAGTCACAGTCCATCGCACGGACTGTCCGAATGCGCGAGCTCTGCATAACCAGCCTGAGGGCAGGCTGATCGACGTCCACTGGGATATGGGAATTCCCGCGGAAGCCGCCAGCTCGGCCTATCTGGCCAAAATCAGAGTCGAGACGGAAGACCGGACCGGCGTTCTCAATTCCGTTACCACCGTCATCGCGAACCAGGGGGTGAACGTATTCTCGGCCACTGCGCGGACCACGAAGAAGAAGACCGGCCAGCTCGATTTCGCCGTCGAGGTAAGAGACTCGCATCAGCTTCAGGCTCTGATAAGGGCGATTTCAAGAGTGAGCGGGGTGGCGAAGGTATTTCGAATTGAATCCCCCGAGCCTGATGCTTGAATGGGATGCAGAAATTTCTTAATAATCCCCAGGTAACCGAAGAAGCCCAAGTAAATTAGGAAGCCGCGGAGATCACAGAAACCTCAGGAAGAGAAGTTGTGATCATTTGTTAACTATGACCAGGTTCAAGAAAGATTAAGTCAAATTAAAAAAGAGAAAAACGAAGAGTTTTTTGCCGCAGATGAACGCAGATGAACGCAGATTGAGTTAATTGAAAAAAGAGAGAGACGAAGAGTTTTTTGCCGCAGATGAACGCAGAATGAATACCAATTCAATCCGTTCGTATAAGATTGGCTAGACCCTCGCCGAAAAGGTCTTTTCTTGTCTGCATGGGCATCTCGGCACTACCCATGCCTTCCTTTTGGTCGTTTTTATGTATCATCTCAATAAGTCGGGGGAAGAGTGAAGGCAGACCGCAGGGCGCAAAGCGCCCGACCGCGGAG
>MNYA01000423.1 GCA_001872985.1 bacterium CG2_30_54_10
CTCTGTACAAGTGAAGGCCAATAATTTATACTGTTTTCGTATCTACTCAATAATTCGGGGAAACTCAATGATTCCTGGCGCAAGAGATTTCTCCCTTCGGTCGAAATGACAGCATCGTTTGCCATTGCGAACGAATGGGAGGAATCTCGCTTTATGTTGAGAGTCAGCTAATGCCCCTTCTTTTTGAGCAGATACTTTTAATCTATCAAAACGGGAGGGTTGCCCATGCTCTGGATCGGCTATTACAAAGGTGAACCGCATGAATACGTCCTGGTATACAAAAATGGACAGGTGACTCACCGGGGTCAGGGCATCTCCTTCTTTTTCTGGAAGCCCAGCGCCACGATCGTGCGCGTTCCAACCGGAAACATCGATGTGCCGTTTTTCCTCAATGAATCGACTGGAAGCTTCCAGTCAGTAAGCGTTCAAGGCCAGTTGACCTATCGGGTGTCAAATGCCGAGGCGGTCGCCGCTGTCCTTGATTACACGCTCGACCCTGATACAAGAGCCTGGCGGTCCGAAGACCCTGAAAAACTGGCACAGAACATTGTAAACGAGCTTCAACGGTTTTTCCGTGTCGAACTCCAGAAGATGAGCCTCGAAGACGCGCTGAAGCAGGCAGGGGATATCTCGCAAAAAGTGCTTGGCCAGCTCCGCGGAGCTGAAATTTTGACCCGGCTTGGGGTTGAAGTAGTCACCCTCCATGTCGTAAGCGTCAAACCGACCCCGGAAATGGCCAAAGCCCTCGAAGCGGAATATCGTGAGAGCCTTCAAACCAGGGCCGACCAGGCGATCTACAATCGCCGCGCGATGGCAGTGGACCAGGAACGCCGGATCAAGGAAAATGAACTCACCACCAGCATCACCCTGGAAACCCAGCGTCAGAAGCTGGTTGCGCTCGAAGGGCAAAACGCCCGCGCCGAAGCCGAATTCGAGGCGGCTGCCACATCGGTCCGGCTCGCCCCCTATCGGGAGGTCGAACCAGGAACGCTGCTCGCCCTCGCGCTCAAGGAAATGGGCGAGAATGCCGGAAAGATCGGGCAGTTGAACTTCACCCCGGAAATCCTGGCTTCGATTCTTCAACCTTCGTCTTCCAAGCGCTCCTGAGGAAACGATGCCCGCCTTCGAATCCATCGTCGTCGTGACCCGGCGGACCGATCTTGAAGAGCTGATCCAGCGTTTCAACACCCGCGCCAACGCCCGTTTTTATCTCGAGCAGCAAGCTGCCGCTCTCAATCAAAACAGTCCCGGTAGAAACTTCAACGAGTATGCCGCCGCCCACGAGGCTTACCATGAAGCTCTTGTGAGGCTCAAACGCGCCCTTCCGGAAGGGGCCCGCGTCCATTTCATCGAAAGGAACGCCCTTCCGACCTATCAGTTCGACGAACGTGAGCTGGTGGTCATTCTCGGCCCTGACGGCCTCGTTGTAAACACCGCGAAATATCTGTCGGAGCAGGTTATTCTGGCTTTCAACCCAGACCCGGCCAGGATCGACGGGGTTCTTCTTCCATTCACCATCGCCTGCGTCGAGGATATACTTCCACGTATTCTGAAAGGCGGCAGCCCGACCCGTTCCGTGTCCATGGCCCAAGCTTGTCTCAATGACGGTCAGGTGCTGTTGGCGGTCAATGATCTGTTCATCGGAGCCCGGACACATGTTTCAGCCAGGTATCAGATCGTCTGGGGCTCTAGGGCGGAAAACCAGAGTTCGAGCGGAATCATCGTTTCCACTGGAGCCGGGTCGACGGGATGGTTCCAGTCGATCGTGAACGGCTCATGCAGCGTAGCCGCGGGAATCTCAAATTCCCCGCTGACCCGGCCCGACCCGAGTGAATACCGGCTCGACTGGTCGGACGAGCGGCTTTACTTCGCCGTCAGAGAGCCTTTCGTAAGCCGCACATCAAGGGCGGATCTTGCCTTTGGCCTTCTCGAAGCAGGTCAAGAGCTCGTTCTCTCCAGCCACATGCCGGAAGGCGGAGTGGTTTTCAGCGACGGAATCGAAAACGATGCGCTGGCCTTCAACTCCGGCAGTGTCGCTTCAATCCGGCTGGCTTCCCGGAAAGTTCGCCTGGCTGTTCCCTGATGGCCTGTTGCCTGATGGCCTGATTCTTCGATGGGGCGCCAAGGGAGTTATCCTTTGGCCTTCAATCGTTGGGTAAGAATTGCCGCGTATTTTTGCTGTTCCTTGGGAAAATTAACTGCAACCTGCTTTCCTTCAGATCCTGTGGTGCGATGATATTTCTTGAACACCTCGCAGGACATGCAGTTCCTTTCTTTTTACGCCACTGACCCCTGGACAGCACCGCCGCACAGGGTTCCGGCAATCATCCAGCAACTGTGACCAAGTTCCTCTCTTGCTGCCACGCAGACGCCTAACTCTTTGCTCTTCGGGCCACCCGTTTCCCTGCCGCATTTTTTGATTTCCCAACAGTTCTTCATTGATGAATCTCCTTTCATTTTTTTTTGTCGAAAATCTCCGCGTGATTCTGCCAAATTTATTGACATTCCAGCATGTTGTCTGAAAGTCAGCGAAAGCCGCCTCCGTCATGCCTGCGGAGGCGGGCATCCAGGCTTCCCGGATTCTCGCCTTCGCGGGAATGACGGAGGAAAAATCTGTCAAGAGGCTAGAGTGTCAATTTATTATTCCTTTTGTATTTCTTGGAATGAGGATCGAGGATCTTAAGGGGTTCGGACTGTGCGGGTGAGTCGGGTTTGGTGGTTGCCGACTCCTAATAATATCTCAAGGTCAGAGGTTGTTCGTAGTTGTCCCTTGTGAAGGTGACTTCGGTAGCTTCGACTATCGGCTGACGGCGGGAACTCTGGGTTTGAGACCAGTTATTGAAGGCTTTTTCCATTCCGACGATTTTCCCTTTCACCTGGATTTGCGAATAGACGCTGACTCTGGGATCGTTTGGAAGATCTTTCGGAAACAGGATTCCAAAGGTGAAATCAAGATTCGAGTTCGTGTTAACCTTGTTGTTGGTGTTAACGAAGTAACGGGTGCGCCCCTTTGCCTCGTCTGAAAAAACCGCCCAACCCTCCCATTCAACAGAATTGCCGATATAGGGGGCGGGATTGCCGACGACATCAGCAACCGTGACATTCTTGTTGATATAAGATTGTTGCCGGATCTCTTTCCGCTGGTCGCTGACACGCGTTGCCTCTTGTTTCTTCCTGATCCAGTAGCGGGCGGCGCCGAGCATCTCTTCAATTTGGCGGTTCTGGCCTTCAGGTAATCCGCCAAATTGTTTCGCCAGGGAAAGCAAAGCCTCGGCTTTGTCGTAATCGCCCTGCTGGTAATAATAGCCTCCTCGGGAGAAGTAGTTGTACCCCATTCGCCCGGACAGTTCGCGGAGGCGATTGTTGGCTTCCTTGCTTTGAGGATTGATGGCGATTACTTTCTTGTACTGGAAGGCAGAGTCTTCAAAACGTCCGAGAGCCTCGTAGGCTTCCCCCAAAGCGAACTGGGCCTTCAACAGATCGGGGGAAAGAGCCGCCGCACGACTGAAACTGACTACAGCCTGCTCGAAGTCCCGTGACCGCATCCGAGTCAAACCAATTGCGTAAACGATCTCGGCATCGTTTGGGGATAGCTTTCCGGCATCTTCGTAATTCTTCAGGGCAGCCGAAAGGTCGCCCCGGTTGAAATAAAGGAATCCCAGGGCCTTTCTGATCCGGCCGTTGAACGGGTCAGCCTTGGCAGCTTCTTCATAGGATGCAATCGCCTGGCTTGTCTGGCCTTTACGAAGGAACTCCTGCGCCCTCTGCTCGGGAGTCGAACCGGGGAAATCCTGGTCTCGCTGTCTGGTAGCTTCTTCCTGACCCTGGATCTTGAGCTTCGTGCCGACATCGGATTCGAGACTTGATTTGATCTGGTCGAGCTCGCGGCGTGCCTGAAGATAAGAGGGGTTCAGCGCCAACGCAACTTCGAACTCGAGAACGGCCTCTTTGAAAAAACCCTGGACTTTGTAGACGCGCCCCAGGCTGAAGTGCGCTTCGGAGTTCTTGGGATCTACCTCGACAGCCGCCTTGAACTCTTTGAAGGCCTCCAGGTAGCGCTTTTTATAAAAATGGTTCAGCCCTACATCAATGTGGAGCTGTACCGACTCGGCGACGACAATCCCGGCGCTGAAAATCAGAAGGACCCCAACAAGAAGGAATCGCAGGCGAATGTTTCCCATCGGCTTGTTCGCATCCTTTTGATCGTAAGATTCAAACCAGGAGAGGATACCACCAATTGGAGGAAAAAGAAAATCCGGCGTTTTCACGCCGGAACACAGGCAACTGGACCGTGCGGGACTTGAACCCACGACCCGCTGATTAAGAGTCAGCTGCTCTACCAACTGAGCTAACGGTCCGGGAAGAGAAACTGAATGGGGAAAACCCCATTACGTTGAGCCGTGTTGGATTTGAACCAACGACCCTCTGATTAAAAGTCAGATGCTCTACCCCTGAGCTAACGGCCCGCATCGCGCCTGGAAGGATTCGAACCCTCAACCTACGGAT
>MNYA01000365.1 GCA_001872985.1 bacterium CG2_30_54_10
ATTTTATTCCGAGCATTTTTCTCAAGAATTTCCTTATCTAAGTGCCATTCGCGCGTGCCCCCTTTTATTGAGAAGTTACCTCCCTTCCTTATTTTCGAAGATTCGCGAACCTTGCCAATTCTTCGTGTGCTACCAACAAATTCCGGTTTTTATCTAATTTGGTGGTAATTAAGGCTTCTTATTGGTAGCCTTATCATCTTGGGTTGCCTTTTCAGATAGCGGAATGCCATAACACCTTCGAACGTAGGGGTGATTGGTGGAACGAACGGTGGTTTTTCAGGCATGTGAGCGTTTTCGCTCGAAGCTCCAGAACCTGCTTTTCCTGGAAATTTCGCTTTGGGCGCTCTCCTTCTGGTTCTTCATCGGGGGAACCGTAATCCTGATCGTCAGGTCGGTTATGGCCTTGGCCAATCCTTCGATGGCCTGGGTTATTCCAGGCTGCGTGGGAGCGCTGGCCTTTGCCGCCTGGCAGTCGCGTTGTCGTCTTCCCAGCGATTCGATTCTATTGGCCTTGCTTGACGAACAGAATCGGTCAGGCGGCCTGGTGATGGCTACCGGTGAAAAAACTCTAGGTTCCTGGGAAAATGAAGTTGCCTCGCTCAAAGAACCGCCTATTTTCTGGAAAGGCCGAAAGACTATTCTGGTCTTCGTTTCAGCCCTCTCTTACCTGATCCTCGGTTTTGCTCTTCCCCAGCAGATGGTTAAATCGATCGTTTCAAAACATCTGGACTTGCAGGCCGAGAGCGAACGTCTCCAGGACAAGATCGATACACTGAAGAACGAAGACATGATCGACGCCACCCAGGCCGAAAAAATGGAGGAAAAACTCAGCGCCCTTCTTAACGAGGCCACGAGCGATGATCCGGCCAAGACTTATGAGGCTCTCGACCACCTTGAGGAAATGTTGGCAAAAGTGACCAACAAAGCCCTTGAAAAAGCTCTGGACCAAAACCAGAAACTTTCAAAAGCCGGATCCTTGGCGGAAGGGATGTTGAACGATCCGGCTTCCTCAGCCTTCCACAGCGGTCTGGAAACCCTCAACGAGAATATTGCCGGAATGGACGACTCTACCGATTCGGCAAGCCTTCCGTCAGGGTTCAATGATCCGGACATGGTGACCCCCCTCGACGGGGACGCGACTCCCGAGCAGATAAAAGAACTTCTCGATAAACTAAACAAACAGCAGCTCCGTCTCGACGCCAAACTCATCAAGCTGGGCAAGGTTGGCCTGATTGACAAGAAGACCTTCGATGCTCTCAAGAAAACAGGTGAAAAGGGCGACCCCGATTTCGGGCTCATCGTTCTTGGTGACGATGAAGAATCTTCTGCCGGTGAAGCAAGTGAGACCATAATGCTTGACGTTCCCGGAGCCGAAGGGAAGCCTGGAAAGGGGGGCATCAGCAAAGGACGCGGCGATGCCCCGCTGCGCTACAACGGCAAAACCGATGAAAACGGAGTCGGTTTCAAGGAAGAGGCCCTTCCTTCGGCTAAAGCCTCCGCTCTTCAGGGAAGCCAGCAAATCGGAGTGGGCATGAGTGCCCCATCCTTGGAAACTCAGCTTGAGACCCCATCAGGCGGCAACTTCAGCGGTGACGGTAAAGGAACCGCCGCCGCCTATTCGCATCGGATTCTTCCCCAGCACCAAGCCACAGTTAAACGTTATTTTCAACGGAACGAAGGAGGAAACTGACCACCCGGCCCGAAACGGCCGGCAGCGGTCATCAAAAGACCACATGACCACAATGCTTCCACCCAGTAAGGGAGATCTGACGGGCCGCCCTGAAGTCAGCAATCCCGCCGCCAATGCCCATGCTGCCAGCGCTTCCGCCCGCAGCGCCTCCGCCGCTAAGGCTTCTGTCGCCAACGCTTCATCCGGCAGTGCCTCAGCCGCTAACGCTTCTGAGGTCAACGCTTCCGATATTCTCACCCCGGAGATTTTGAAACCTGCTTCAGATCTACTTAACAATGCTCTTGTACAACTCGATTCGATATTGTTGGGCCGGTCTGATCTACATCGCCTGGTACTTTTCGGAATTGCAAGCCGCGGCCACATTCTTCTCGAAGGTGTTCCGGGTGTCGGCAAGACCGCGCTGATCAAAACCCTTGGGATCTTGTTCAACCTCGAGTTCAAGCGGGTTCAGTTCACTCCCGATTTGATGCCGGGGGATATTCTCGGCGCCCATATCTTGCAGCAGACTTCATCCGGGAACCGTGAGATGACTTTTCAGCCCGGGCCGGTGTTCACCAACATTCTCCTCGCCGACGAGATCAACCGCGCATCGCCCAAAACCCAGTCCGCTCTTCTCGAAGCGATGCAGGAACGGAACGTGACCCTGATGGGCGTGACGAGGCCGCTTCCGGACCCATTTTTCGTTCTTGCTTCTCAGAACCCAATCGAGCTTGAAGGCACGTATCCGCTTCCCGAAGCCCAACTTGACCGTTTCCTTTTCAAACTCCAGGTGCTTTCGGCCGATGTCGCAACCCTTGAAACCATCATCACCACACGCCGCCATGGAATCCCTCCCACACCCGGCATGACCATTCAGCGGGAACAGCTTCAGATGCTGTTTTCGACCATGGATCGGGTTTTCCTTCCCAGACCGGTTGCGAGATTCATTTCGCGACTGGTGGCGGCAACGCATCCCACGAGCCCTGAATCCACCGAACTGGTCAAAAAATTCGTTTCCTATGGAGCCTCTCCGCGTGCGGCGATCGCGATCGCCGAAGCCGCCCGGGCCGTGGCATTAATGGCCGGTAGACCAACAGTCGGGTTCGATGACGTTCGTACCGTCGCACTTCCCGCGCTCAATCACCGTGTTCTGCTCAACTACCAGGCTCGCTTTGAGAAGGTCACTATCGGCGAACTTTTGCAAAATCTGATTGACACCATGGATGTCGCCGGTTTTTCCTTGCCGGGAACAATCGGCATCGGGAGGTCTCATGCTGTTGGAGCTTGAGGTTCGGCGTCTCTCTCGGGTAACCGTCCTGCTTCGGATAATCGCCCTGCTTTTCGTCCTTTGTGCGGGCACTGTTTTCGCGGAGAACTTCGGTGATCTTGCTGTCGAGTCCGAGTCGATGTATGCGGAAAACCCGTCCCATGGGTATCTTGATTACAGATTTGTCATCGTCAATCGCTCTGGGGCTCAGAGCCACGAGGTGACCCTTGAATTTTCGTCCGACGGTTCCTTTGGCGGATTGTCCGACATCGAGTCCATCAGTAGATCGGTTTTCGTTGGGCCCGGGGCTGAAGTTTCTGTTTCGATCTTCCAGCCCTGTCTCCCTTTCAACGGCAATTCGGTGAAAGTGTCCGTCGATGGCTCGTTGCAAAGTAAGGTTCTTCCCTTACGATCGGCAATGTCATATTTGCGACGCAATCGAAGCCCTCTGATCCTGATGGACCGAAGCCTTGACCTTGATGATGTGGAGGATAAACTTGGAATAAAGGACAAAAAGTCGTACTCACGCGACATTTTTGTCACCGAGTCAACGAGTCAGATCGGGAAATGGCCGGTGACATGGCTCAGTTACACACGCTATGACGGTGTTATCGTTGTCGGCCGGGAGCTGACTTCCGCCCCCCCGGAAGTCAGGGGAGCTCTTTTCAGATACGTCGAAGCCGGCGGAACTTTGCTGACGATGGGGGAATGCGAGCTTCCTCTCCCATGGTCCGCAATTCAGGCCGAGGCCAAGGGCGAAGCCAAATCTGAGGCCGATGTCCTGCGCATTAACGCCGTCGGGTTCGGGCGGATCATGGTTTATCCTGGCGCCGAGCCCAAAGATATGAGCAAAGCCCAGTGGACCGATGTTCGAAATTCCTGGGACGATGGAGCCTCTTTCTGGGGAACTGAAATCACCGAAGAAGAAGCCAACAAGCGGCTTCCCGTCACCGGTGGAACCGCGATTCCGATCCGGGCAATGTTCCTGCTGATTTTTGCTTTCACCATATGCATCGGGCCGGTCAACCTCTGGTTCCTGGCACGCATCAAGAGGAAAATCTGGGTCTTCTGGACGATCCCGCTCTTCTCATTTGTTACCTGCGGTGTGATTTTCGGATATGCGGCCTTTGCCGAGGGATGGAACATCACAGCCAAATCTGAGGGGTTCACCGTCCTTGACGAAACATCGCACCGTGCGACGAGCCTTGCCTGGTTTGGCTTCTATTCTCCACTTACTTACAGTGAAGGATTCAAATTCAGCCTGGATTCTGAGGTTTCCCTGTGCTTCGCCACCTATAGACACAACCGGGAATCCCGCGGCCGTCGTATTGACTGGGGAAACACGCAACAGCTTGGAATGGGCTGGCTTGCAGCCCGAATTCCAACGCACTTCATGGTTCGCC
>MNYA01000452.1 GCA_001872985.1 bacterium CG2_30_54_10
TATTTTTCTTTTAGCTTTCATAATCATTCTTTCTTTGTGTTCATCAAGCCTTTGAGATAAAAGTGAGACAGTAGAACTAAGCACCATTCGCGCGTGCCCCCCTTTATTGAGAAGTTACGGATTTTCTTTCTTCGAGAGCGTTTTCAGAATTATTCGAAGGGATTCCGAAGAGCACTGGTATTTTTCGAAAAGTCTGGAAATTACCTCAGGAGTCAGATCGAGGCCACCTTTAAGAACGAGGGGATGCGGATTAAGCTTCATCAACTCATGGATTTGAGGATTGCGCGTTTCGTTCAACCACAGTTCTGCGGGGTTGTTCGGAACCGAGGTTGCATCCTGAGCGGTCGCGGGGCGGCCGGCAAGAAAACCATAGTAGAGATCGGATTCAAAAAATGAGATAGGATTCCGTGGCATGTTCCGAAACTCGGTGGGCGATTCTGAAGGAAGCGGGATGCTGCGATTCAGGACGACCTCGAGTCCGAGTTCAGAAGCAACCTCAGCCACAGTCTGGAGAACCTCCTTCTCGATTTGGGAGAATAGCTCCTTGGTTTCCATGGTTCCGGTGAGTTCGGGAAAATCGCGTTGAAACTCAAGATCGGCGCGGCGCAGCTGAAGCGTTTCGGCGCGTCGGGTGCTCGAAGCCAGGAACCGATGGGAAGCATTCCTTTCAGTCGGTGATTCCCGGCGCCTGTCAAGGAGTTCCGCCCGCCGACTATTCAGGAAAGCGGCTTCCGATGAAATTTCGGAAAGTATTGCCGAAAGCCTTACTGTGTCGTTCGCCGCCTGAGAGCGCAGATTTGCAAGACCTCCCTCCCATTCCTTTGCGCCCAAATTCAATGGAAGCCGATAAAAAGCCAGCCGGTTGAAGTCGAACAACGCCATTCTGGGATGTACCACACATGCGGTTATCAAGTCGACAACCCCGACGGTCGGACGGGAAGACGCCAGAGTGCGCTGGGGCTGGGGCTGGAGCCGGGGGTTAAGCTGAGGCTGAAGCTGGGCCTGAGGTTGGGGTTGAGATTGAGATTGAGATTGAGATTGAGATTGAGATTGAGACTTAACCGGGAAGTGCGTTGCAAGTAGAAATATGACCCCAAGGAAGGCGGCATTGCGACGATTTCTTATGGGGAAACCCCCTTTTTGGAGCGATTTGAAAACAGGATCGGTTCCGAAATCCCCGGAAAAAGGCTTCCAATTGATAGAGCCTGGTCGAGATAGGTTTCAAGAAGTCGTGGCTCAGGTTGCCACAGGAAAATATGGAATGGGCTGATTTCCCATGACGGCAGAGAGCAGGGAGGCAATCGGGGAAGCCGGTTAATGATGATGGTTCCCGATGAATTCGGAATGCGTGATTCCAGATCTTTGGAAATCTGGTTGATCGATGGGAGGATGGAATCATCCGAAGTTCGTTCTCCCATGGCTAACTCTGCTTCGAGAACGGATTTTTGCCGCCGAAGGTCGCCGGTAAGCGAGGATACCGCGCCAAGATCCCGCCAGAACCCGGTTTCGTCTTGGTGTGTCTTTCCGACGAGCATTTTGGAAACCGCAGTTTGGCTTATTCTGATTTGCTCATTCAGGCGGTTGTCAATGTCTGAAATTGCGCGGCTCAGCGAGGCGAGGTTTCTGAACTCGCTGCTGGTGCCCTGGAATCGTTTCGTGGAGTAGTCGAAACGCGTGCAAAGGGAGCATGAGGCGAGCCCAGCGTCGAGGTCGAATTTTTCAAACTTTTCAGCACAAGCTTTGACGCACGGCATAAAGAGCGTCAACGAGAGAAGGACGGCGGTTATGCTGCGGTTCATTTCGTATCTTTGGGAAAGGGCGGAATATCTTCGGCTTTCGGCTGTTCAGAGATGACGCTTCGCTTGGTCAGGGTTCCGGCTGCGACCAGGTTCTCGACCAGCGAAGGGTCGTTCCACAGAACCTCCGGCTTTCCCTCAATCGGAAAGGCGGAAACTGAAATGATGCTGCCAGGAAAGGGTACCGCAAAGAAAACGATCGATATCCAGGCTTGGGAGCGGAACTCCAATGCAAAAGGCAGGTCGGAAGCGGGAAGAATCGCTCGGCATCTGCCTTCTTGAATGGCAACGATCTGAAAACAGGTTCCGCGGGAATTCCGGTCGAGGAAAAGGGCCAATCGGAGAAGGTTTTGGTCGGTTTTCAAAAGCAACGGAACCGGTTTCGGCTTGAAAAAACTTCGGGCAAGTTCCAGCATGGGAGCAGGGTTTGGGAGAAAATGGAGCCGGGGGATGGCAGTCTGAGTATTCGTCCTTTCATGGAAAAGAAAAGGCAAAATTGCCGATTCCGGTCGATCCAGGATCCAAAGAATGCCTGTCGAGTGTTTGAACACATTCTCATCGCGTAATCTGTCCAATTCCGCGGTCAGAACAAGAGGTGCGCCCAGTGGGAAGGACGCAGCCCAGATCGGTTTCCAGTCGTGCTGTGCAAGGCTACAGGAGCGGCCCTGAACTGGACAAAGAAGAAGGAAAAGAATTAGAAGAAGCACTGTAGGATTGTGCCGGCTCATCGGGAAGCAATGCGGGGAAAGTCTTTTGCGCTGCAAAAAAAAGAGACCCCGGCGGAGCATGGCGTTGGAACCATTTTTAGCTTGGTGAAACCCGTGGCAAACGAAACACCAACGTAACTTCTCAATAAAGGGGGGCACGCGCGAATGGCACTTAGATAAGGAAATTCTTGAGAAAAATGCTCGGAATAAAATTCGCGTTCATCAGTGTTTACCCATCGTAGAAAAAATATTGGAGAAGCCAAAGTAGGCTTAACTAAGCACCATTCGGGGCACGCGCACCCCTTCGACCCGCGAAGTAAATTCGCGAGGCTCAATCCCTGCGGACGGGGGCTTTGCGCCTTTCGGTCCGCTTTCATGCTTCCCGCGGATTATTGAGATGATACACTGGAAGCGTATCCAAAAGCGTACCAGAGAGGGTCCAGGAGCGGGCTCGATCGATTCTGACTTTTTGAATGCTTCCGGAAAAAGTATTTTGTCCTGCAAAATCTACTGTACGGCCCGCGCGTGTTTTTCCAAGAAGGTGGCCGGGGGTGCGGTCGGAAGTTCTCTCAACGAGAACCTCGAGTGTTTTTCCCACCAATTTTTGGCTTTCTTCCCAGGCGATTTGGTTCTGGGTCTCGATCAGGCGGGCAAGCCTATGTTTTCTGGTCTCCTCAGGCAGTTGGCCGAGCAGGCCGGCCGCACGCGTTCCTGGGCGGGGTGAAAAGTAATACATGTATGCGGACTCGAATCGGACTTCCCGAACAAGTTGCAGGGTTTCCTCAAATTCGGTCTCGGTTTCAGATGGAAACCCGCAAATGATGTCAGTGGAGATAGTCGCAAGGGGAATCGCGGAACGGAATTGTGCAACGAGTTTCAGATACCCCGACCTATCGTAACCCCGGTTCATCAGGCCCAAAATTCTGTCGGAGCCGGCCTGAACAGGGAGGTGAAACTGCTCGCAAACCTTGGAAAGACGCGAAATCCGGTCGATTGCCGGAAAAGTGAAATCCCGGGGATGGGAAGTCAGGAAACGGATCCAGCGGAGCTTTTCCAGTTTTTGAAGACTTTCGAGAAGGGACACGAACCCTTCCTCAAGGCCCAGATCACGGCCATAGGCGTTGACGTTCTGGCCCAGAAGGGTGACTTCGACGACATCCCGCCGGGCAAGTGCGTCAACGAACTTTAAGATCTCCTCGGGAGGGCGGGAGACCTCTGGGCCACGCACCGAAGGAACGATGCAGTAGGAACAGAAATTAGTACATCCGCGAATGATATTCACGAACGCTGAAAACGGTCGTTCGAGAATTATTCCATCGGCCTCTTCACCGTTGAAAGAGCCTTTTTGTAGAAATTTCCCGGCGGTTTGGCCCCTCGAAGCATTTTGGAGAAGTTCTGGTAGTGATTCAAGGTCGTTGGGACCGAAAACAAGGTCGACAAGCGGAGTCATTGAAAACAAGCTTGACTGGTGGTTTTGGGCCATGCAGCCTGCGATGCCAACCAGGAGGTTTCCACGTTTTCTCTTGAGGGCGGTGAGGGCTTGAACCCTGCTGATGAGGCGTTGCTCAGCATGTTCGCGGACGGAGCACGTGTTGAAAAGTATAAGGTCGGCTTCGGTTTCCTTTTGGGTCTCTACGAAACCAATTTCTGATAGGATGCCGCGAATGCGTTGAGCATCTGCCTGGTTCATCTGGCAACCGAATGTAGTGAGAAGAAAGCGTTTTCCGGAGAAAGCGATGCCTGCCATGCAAGAATAGTATCACGTTTTTCCTGCACGGACGAGGTTGTGAAAAGCAGAAGCCGGGAGCCGTGACCGCCAAACTTCACTAAATTCATGTTTCAATGCCTGCTTTGAAATGTTCCGTCGGAATCCAGCGAAAAAGTGGCAGCGGCTTCCAGCC
>MNYA01000345.1 GCA_001872985.1 bacterium CG2_30_54_10
CAAAAACTCGGGGTTGATTTTTAAAGCAGACCGGAGGGGGCGCGGGCCCCCTCTTTTTGAGAACTTAACGCGTTCGGGCGCATTAAACAGCAAAAACTCGGGGTTGATTTTTAAAGCAGACCGGAGGGGGCGCGGGCCCCCTCTTTTTGAGAACTTAACGCGTTCGGGCGCATTAAACAGCAGGTTGACAAATGAATCGTGGTGAAAGGAAGACTATGTTGACTTCAAGATCGGATTATACCAGCACCCCGGTTCGGCTCTCAGTGATAATCCCGGTTTATAACGAGCGATTTACCCTCGAACGAATCGTTGAAAGGGTTCTCGCACAGGAAGGCTCCCCCGGAATTGCATCTCTTCAAATCATCGTGGTTGACGATTGTTCGAAAGATGGCTCTCGTGAAATCCTTCAAAATCTGGCTGCGAAATACCCGCAAATTCTCGCGGCGTACCACGATAAAAATCAAGGGAAGGCGGGCGGGATCCGAACTGGAATTTCCAAGGCCGACGGAGATGTGATCCTTTTTCAGGATGCGGATCTTGAATATGACCCGGGGGAATATTCCCGGCTTCTTCGGCCCATCCTTGAGGGGGAGGCCGACGTGGTTTACGGTTCCCGGTTTCTTGTTTCCGAATACCGCCGGGTGCTTTACTTCTGGCACTACGTCATGAACCTGGCTTTGACAACTCTTTCGAACATTTTCTCCGATTTGAACCTCACCGATATGGAATGCTGTTTCAAGGTATTCCGGGCTCCGTTGTTGAAATCCATTCCAATAAGATCTGAGGGCTTTGGACTCGAACCCGAAATTACCGCAAAGATAGCCAAGCGCCGGTTCAGGGTTTACGAGGTGCCTATTTCCTACAAAGGCCGGACCTACGAGGAAGGCAAAAAGATCACATGGAAAGATGGCGTCTGGGCATTTTATTACATCATCAAATACTGGCTAATCGACGATTGCTACAGCAATCAGG
The DNA here is from genome assembly GCA_001872985.1 of bacterium CG2_30_54_10. Taxonomy (GTDB): domain Bacteria; phylum Muiribacteriota; class Ozemobacteria; order Ozemobacterales; family Ozemobacteraceae; genus CG2-30-54-10. The sequence goes on from MNYA01000345.1 coordinate 973, forward strand.
GGGCTGAAATCCTTTCTACGATGAGCACGGCTCCGCGTTTTAACCGTTGGATGGCCGATGAGATCAGACCTTATCTCGGCAATTCCGTTCTTGAGATCGGCGCTGGAATGGGAAATCTCACCCACCTGTTCCTTCCGCGCGATGTGTATATCGCCAGCGACATCGACCCGGTTCATCTTCAAGCATTGAGCTCTCGCTTTGCGGGGAACGATCGCGTCTGGGTTCGGAAGATCGACCTTGGAGATCCTGCCTCTTTTGCGGGCCTGGAAAACCATTTTGAAACGGTTCTCTGTCTGAATGTCCTCGAACATCTGACGGATGACCTCATGGGTTTGAGAAATATTTTCAACTCGCTCAAACCCGCAGGAAAAGCCATCATACTGGTTCCCCAGGGGAAGCACCTGTTTTCGAATCTTGACAAGGACTCCGGGCATTACCGAAGATACGATTCCAAGGGTCTTGAAAGCCGGATGCGAGAAGCCGGATTCGCAATTGACCGATTGTTCGATTTCAACAGGCCTGGCCTGATCGGTTGGGGAAAAGGAAAATTGCGCGGAAATTCAACGATCGGAAAAATGGAAATGAAAGCATTCGATCATTGCGTCTGGATCTTCAGGATGATCGACAAATTTCTTCCCTGGCACGGCCTGTTCTTGGTCGCCATCGGAAAAAAAATCGGCTGAAAAAAACATTCAATCGCCGATATCCAGATCCTCGACGGCCCAGTTGATTCCCTGGAGTTTCTTCGAGAGAAACCCATGCTCCGTTGGGATCGTGAAGCTCTTTTCATCCTGGGAAAGCATGTTTCCGGACTTCTGGACAACTGTTGAAAAGGTGCGTTCGCCATCGGCGTCTACACAAGTGATTTTTAATCGGATGCGCTTGAGCGAAAACTTCGACAGATTTTTCACGTAGATCACCACCTCTTCCAGCTCGTGATTGGGGTCGACCTCGATCTTCAACATTTGCTTGATGCATCGTTCGAACAGGTCTCTCCAGAGGGCGAGCTCTTGCGGTTTCTCCTTCAGCAGCGGAATTGCTATTTTGCAAAGTTCGATCAACTCACGAAAATAGAGCCTGTTTTCCATGACGATTCCGCAAGGTAGCAGCCAGGAAACATCTCCGTTCAAAAGGAACTCGTTAAGGGCGTCCTGAATTGCGCTCTGGGCCGAAGCCTCTTTTGAAGCTTTTTCAAGTGTGGCGGCAAGGGAAAGAGAGCGCAGTCTGGCGGGTGGCTCCAAAGTCTTTTCAGCATCCGTCGGAGGCTTCAGGCAAATCGCCACATCAACCCATTCCGCGAGAGTGACTGGATCGGTTTCATCGAAAAATGCAAACTCAATGTAATGGTCGTTCCGGTCGTCGAATACCCGCGCCATATACCCGGTATTAGCCGGGGTCGGAAAAACGAAACCATGGTGGTGGGCATCCCAATCGGACTCGAAGAAGCTTCCCCCGATTCCCTGGGAAACCAGGAATTGGGCTTTACAGTAAAGACGGACAGGATGCCAGGTCGCCCACAATGCGTTTTGGAGAAACGGGTTGAGCTTTGAGGGCATGAAGAGACTGATGATTCCGGATGTTTTGAGATCGAGCCTTGGTGGCTGCCTTCGGATCGAAACGGAAATCGTCCGCGCAATTCTTCGTGAGTTGTTTCTGAATGTCAATGTGTCCGGAGAAATGCGCACCGGCGTATAGTTCAGTGGTATCTGGAATTCGATTCCCAGCATGCGGAGCTTGATCTTAGGCATGGAGTCCCCGGAAGGGTTCATCTGTAGTTTCAGAGGCGTCGAAAGAAGAATCTCTGGAGCTATCGAAAGGGTCTTGCAAAGATAGTCGCGTGTCAGTAGGGGCAATAGAATAAGGAAAAAGAAAGGGATGAACGCCAGAAAGGCTCCCAAACCAACCTTTTGGAAGCGAGAAAGTCCTTCAGGTTCTTTGGGGGTTGGGGCCTTCTGAGCGGGCTTCTTCGCCACTACTCATTCCTTTTCGCCGGTATGGGTCGGCTCATTTTCAGACTCCTCGGGGTTTCCAATGAGTTCTTCCAAATGCATATTGACATCCTCGATTAGGGGTGAATTGGAAAATTTCCTTTTGAAATCCCGGAATACACTGATGGCCTCATCCGTCCTGTCGAGAGAAGAAAGCGCTTCCCCTTTGAGAAAGAACAAGCGATCGGCAAGCGGCCCGGTGGCATTGGTCAGCAGATACCGATTGAGAAGTTCCAGAGATTTTTCACTCTGCCCGAGGTCGTTCAAACGGCCGGCATCGATGTACAGGGAAAGCTCAGCGCTCCCGCTGGAATTTCCGCTCAGGAAAGCGTGCTCCTTACGTGCTGCATCAGTAATCTTTGAATCTGGAAAACCAGAAACAACTTTTTGGTACAATGTTTCAGCGGTCTTGAAATCCTTAAGGAATTTCCTCGATTCGGCTTGATAAAACAGCGCTTCGGCAGTAGCTTCCCGCGGCAGAACCGCTCCGTATTTTTCGAGTACCGACTGATAGCCCTTCTGCGCTTCGAGATACTGGCCCCTCTGGAAAAAAAGCGCCGCCCTGTTGAGCTGGAGGTTGAAATGGGAACCTTCTGCAAATGACTCCCCCGTCTTCTGGATGCGCTTCCCTGAAAGCCGGTAAAACTCGCTCTGGATGAGCGGTGGACCGTATTGGTGGAAATCCAACTTATTGCGAACGCAAAGGCTCGTCACATCTTTCCCGGCAACCAAAAGAATCTCTTCCCCGATGAGGGGCGTGTCCTCGTCTTCACCTGGATAAAGACAGGTGAAACCTTGTTTTTCACTGAAAATGTATGGAACGAGATCCGGGCCGGTTGAACTTCGCGCGACTGCAACAATCTCGGGAACCTGGTCGCCATCAAGATCTCCACGAAGGAGCGAGATGAAGGACATTCCCTCAAGCGTGTAGATCACCTCAACCATGCCGCCGGGTTTTTCAAGGAGAAGTTGCGAGGATTTTCCCTCAGTCTCGTCGCTCGGAGGACAGGCGAGAAGAGTGCCGATCCCTTCTAATTCCAGGCGCTGGGAATGCGCCCCGAGATGCGGTATTCCGGGCGGTTCCGATCCGAAAAGAGGGGCCAAGGCACCAAGGGAAAAAAGAAAAACCAGAAACTGCAGCATATTTTCAGAAAAAAATTTGCCACATAGATCGCAAAAACAAATTTTCTTTAAATAAAGATTCATTGAAATGTGCTAATTGCCAGGTCGAAGACCTGGTTCCGATCGGCTTTTTTCTGATCCCAATTCGCAATTCCCTTTCCGGATGGCGGTGGCGTGCCTGCTGGTAGCGAACCGTCGTTGCAAGGAGCGCAAGCGGCGCCGCAACATGTACCAGTAAAGATTGCTTCGCTTCGCTCGCAATGACAGAGACCCATCAGTCCAGGCTACCGCCACCCCTTCCGTAATACTCACCAAACTCTCAGTATTGGGTTGACGCGTGATTACTAAAGAACACTAAATTTCGTAACTTTTCAATAAGGGGGGGCACGCGCCCCCCTTCGCCTCGCGAAGTAAATTCGCGAGGCTCATCCCCCGCGGTCGGGCGCTTTGCGCCCTCCGGTCTGCCTTCACTCTTCCCCCGACTTATTGAGATGA
>MNYA01000342.1 GCA_001872985.1 bacterium CG2_30_54_10
ACTTTGTGCCGCCACATGGCGAGAAGGTCACACCCGCATCGTTTGTCATTCCGAACGAATGTGAGGAATCTCGCTTTATGTTGAGAATCAGCTAACGCCCCTCCTTTTTGAGCAGATACAAATTCTCTGCGTGCCGTGTGTCCTTCCGGCAATACACTACTGCGGTTATCATATCAGCCCGGGTTCCAGGTTTCACGAAAAAGACGACAATGTAGCACCTCGGCCGGCGGACTTTTTGTCAAAGACCGTCATTGCACAGGAAGCGAAACAAGCCACTTTTTACCAAGTGATTGCTTCATCGAACCGTAACTCACCATGACATTACGACCAATTCGTCCGTCAACTTCCTGCATTTTCAAAAAAATTCCTTGCTAGATTGAGTATTTTTCGGGGACTTGCCAAAGCCTTACGGGAATAATATCGCAAGCATTGCAGGGGGTTTTGCATGATTTGCAAGCCGAATCGCCGCAGATTCAGGGTTCGAACCCAGCTCTCGAGTTCTTTGCATGAAAGTTCTTCGGTATGCATGGAAGCCCGGGAGTCTGCGTTGAATTCACTCCAGTCACGTGCTTCAATCCATCCGGATGACTCGGCTGTCTTGTAGAGTTCCGTTCCCGGAAAAGGAGTGCAAAGAGAAAATTGCAGGTAATCCGGCCGGATGCGCTTGACGAAACGCCATGTGTTTTTGATGCTTCGTGCGGTCTCCCCCGGCAGGCCGATGACCAGGGTCAGATGCACCTTAACTCCCGCTTCGCGAGTCCAGCGGATTACCTGTTCAGCTTTCTCCAGGTCAAGGTTTTTGTGGATGCCCTTGAGGATAAGCGGGTCGGCCGACTCAATGCCGTATTTCACCGCGAACAGACCGGCCTCGCGACAGACCTGAAGCGTCTCGCGATCGAACAAGTCGGCACGGCACATCGCCCCCCACGGAATGCGGATGTCGCGTCGGCGGATTTCCTCGCAAAGTTTGATTACATGCGATTTGCTGATGTTGAATGTATCGTCGTCGAAATAGACGGCCTTAAACGGCCAGCGCTTCAAACACCAGCCCATCTCCTCGGCCACATCCGCCGGCTCGCGGAAACGAACACGGCAATCTCCATAGCGAGCGTCGATCCAGACACAGAACGAACATTTGTAGGGACAGCCGCGTTCAGTGAACATCTGGAGGTTCGGCGTCGGCAAGAAAGCGAAGTCATCGTTATAACGCAGCATCGGAAGGCTCTCGCGTTCGGGCCATGGCAACTTGTTGACGTCGGGAGGCGTCCGTCGCGATTCGGCCGCCACCTTTCCGTCAACACGATGAAACAACCCGGCCGTACTCTTGAAGGATTTTCGGTCCCTGAAGCGGACTGCCAGCTCGAGTAGGGTTTCCTCCCATTCGTAAGTCAGCCCAACGTCAATGGCCGGGTTTTTCTCCAGCATCTGCGGACCCCAGCCGGTGACCATCAGGCCGGCCGCTCCGAGAAGGCATTTCGGAAGCATCCCTCGCAGGGATTCAAAAATCTCCCGGTCGTTAGTATAACTTGGCGCAACGACCTCCTGTATGTAAATATCGGGCATGTAACGTTGAACCCGTTTGAGGAATTCATCGCGAGTCAGTCCCTCGGCAACCGCATCCCAGAACTCGACGGTGAATCCGTGTTTTTTCAGGAGTGCCGTAGCCTGGGCGGGAGTAAATGGGAAGGGAATGTAGGTGGGCACACCTTCCCAGGTCAGTTCGTCGGTCATGTAGGGAAAGCGGCAACCAGAGCGAATGCCAAACATGTTCCCCTCACGCCATGGAGGGTTTGCAATCAGAATTTTCATGTTTTCTTTCTTTACCTTTCCTCATGTGTTAAATCGGGTGGAGAAACTCTCATCAACCGCGTTTTTCCAAGATTTCCGGACCGCACGCGTTTGAGACGGCGAAAGAAATCGGCCACCCACGAATCAAGACAAGCGAAAATAAAAGCACATAAGGCTTTGGTATTGGGTTGTCGGCGCCATGATTGGCGGAGGAGCTTTCGGGCAGCGGGGTTTTGCCCGGCCGACAACGCCGAAAGACCCGTGACCAAATATGCCCGGGCACGCAATGATTGAGTAAGAGCCTCATCTTGGCACGGTTCCACTCGTTCGGTCGCCCATTTAAGGTAAGCTCGTATCATATCGGCATATCGAAAAGTTAGATTGTTTCCATGCATTCGCCGCTTCAAGAGGGGCTGGTCAACCATCAAGACCTTCCCATGCGCTTTGAAAAAACCGTCGAAAAACACGATATCTTCGATCGGCTGAAACATAGGGTTGAATGCGGGAATGTTCGACAAGATCCGGCGGTCCATGACCACCATACTCGGAACCAAAATCGCTTCCGGCGCGCCGCTCACAAATTCCTGGTAAGACAACGCAGCCAGCCCCCCAGTGAAAGAACCCGGACCGCTGCCAATACAGCTTCCTGATTTGTCTACCAGAATCGCCCGACAGCCGACGCAGGCTGCTTCCGGATGGATTCTTAAGGCAGCGAGTTGCCATTCAAGCTTCAGTGGGTGCCAGAGATCATCGGCATCGAGAAAAGCGACCAGGGGCGTTCGCGCCATTGACACTCCAATGTTGCGGGCTTCAGCCTGCCCCATGTTCGCCTGATGAACGACCTCCACGGAAAACGATCGGCGCTTTTCAGACAACTCGATTGGCGGAGAAGAACCATCGTCAATGACGAGTACACGCCCGGGAAGGGCTGTCTGCGCTTCGATGGAATCGATGGCTTCTTCGAGGAACGCACCGGGGTTGAATGCAGGAATGATAACCGTGATTTGATCCGGGGAAATCATCATGGCTCATTCCTCGCTGTCCGCGGCTATACTAGGAGGGGCGATAACATCAGCCAAGCCCGCATCACTCAACTGAAGAACTGCTTTTGTGGTTGAAAAAGGGATGATACACTTCGGGGAAAGGCGAGTCAAACCCCGGCCGAATGCTTCAAGACAATCCGTCCTCGCCACGGTGGAGATTGCCTGCCTATTTTCGATTCAGGCCGAGAAGACTGACCGTAAAGCTTCCCAGAATGATCTGAACGCCAACCCCGATTAGCGTGCTCCCGGGTATGACCAGCTTCATGGTGTGGGAGTAATCCAGATCTCCGAAACCTGCATCCCACCAAACTCCGAGAGCGAGTGCGGAAATCAAAAACCCGAGAAGCCCTAACAGAAACCCAAGCGCAATGCCCTTCTCCAAGGTAAACCATCGAAAAAATCGGTCGAGATGAGGGTCGCGGGGAAGAATTCCCTGCTCGGTGGCGAAGGTTCGGGAAAATACTCCAAAAAACAGGGATTGAATACCGCAGAAAAGAAAGGCCCCGCCGAAAGCCAGAGAATGAACCTCGATCTGAACGCCAAAAAGCCGAGTTTGGCCAAATACCAAAATGGAAATAAGTGCTGCTAAAACAAGAAACAAGATCCCTGGGACAACAAAAAGCCACATAGGTGAGCAAAGCAGGAAAAAACGCAAAGTGCGCCAACCATCCCTCCAGGTGCAAAGATGGGGCGCTCGCCCCTGGCGACCGTCCGGATGGAGAGTAATGGGAACTTCGGCGAGTCGCAAGCCGAAAAGACCCGCTTTTAAAATCATTTCCGTCGCGAATTCCATTCCGGTGCATCGGAGTTGTAACCGGTCAAAAGCCTCACGGGAAAAGCCGCGTAAACCACAATAAACGTCGTGAATGGAAACGCGAAACCACCAACGGGCTAGAAATGAAAAAAAAGGATTCCCGACGACCCGATGAGACCAGGGCATTGCCCCGGGAAGTATGATCCCCCCTCCCGAAGGAAAGCGACAGCCTTGTACAAGATCGTAACCCTCTCGGAGCTTATCAACTATGGGTTTCAACGCCGAAAAGTCATAACTTGCGTCCGAATCGCCCATTACAATGAAGCGCCCCCGGGAACCCAGAATTCCGCCGGAAAGGGCATTTCCATATCCTTTGGCGGATACGGCGATAATACGGGCGCCTTGGGCTAGAGCAATTTTCTGTGAGCCATCAGTGCTGCCATTGTCAGCCACGATCACCTCCCCGTCGACTTGGTGGCTCCTCAGCCAATCACCGGCACTGCGAACGCATCCGCCAACGGTTTCCGCTTCATTGAGGCAGGGCATGACGATAGATAATTCCAACGACGTTTCCATACGAGAGATTATACCTGAATTCGGTACGTGAACAACTTGTCATTGCGACCGACGCGAAGCAATCGGGTGTGACCTTCGCGCAATGTGTCCGCCCAAATCTGAATTTGTTTGCCCGAAGCCGGGGAAGGAATATGCGAGCCGGCAGGGCTCCTCGCTGTTTGGAGTGGATAATTGAGAAACCCTTGGGGAAGCCGAGGACAGCCCTTGCTTTGGGGCCGGGTCCCCGATACCCTTGCCTGGGGCG
>MNYA01000409.1 GCA_001872985.1 bacterium CG2_30_54_10
ATCCTCCATTTTCTGGAAAGCACGTGCGATTTGGAGATGAATGTCCGGGTCGTCCGGCCTTATCGCAAGAATCTTCAACGCTTCACCGCCCGCCCCCTCGACATCCTTGATCGAGACCAGTGCCGCAAGAAGGTTCAGCCTGATCTGAAGATCCTCTGGCTTCTGCGCCGAGGCGGCTCGAAAGTGGCGAATGGCTTCCGAATACCGGTGCTCCTTGACCATGAAAACGCCTATGTTGTTGTGCGTGCATGCGAGGTTGGAGAGCGCAGTGTCGTCGAAGGGATCCTTTCGGCAGGCGGTCTCGAAAGCTTCCAAAGCTCCATGCCAGTCGCCCTGCTTCGCCAGACCCACGCCTTCGCGGTTCTCTATTCTGGCTTCATCCTCGGAAGCAGCCCAAAGGCGATTGCCATCCACGATTGCCAAAAGAACTAAAATCGCCGCCCAAAAGCCATTCAACCTGTATGGCCTTTTCCGGAAAAATCTGGTCTTTGGCAAGATTCGGTTCGCCTTCTTCGAGTCTCTGTGCGGCACGGATGGAAACTCCGGCCGAATGGATGTCAACAAAGACTGAATCGGCAGAAACCTCCTATTTCTGGAGGTCTCGCCCTAATTTAATGACAGCAACTTTTCAAAAAGATGGGACGACACGCGAAGCGAATTCGCGTGTCTCACTCCCAGCTACCGGAGGGTTGGCCGGGGGTTGTGGGAGACCGAGTTCCCGAAGATTGATCGGGCGTAGCCGAAGCTCCGGGCCGCTCGGGACTCACCGGCTTTCCGTCCCAAAATTGAACGCTGCCCGAAGCTTGCAACCCAATTGGAAACCCAGAAGCGGCGCCCGCCTTTTCAGCGTTCGAGTTCTGCATCCCGAAAATATTCCCCGCTCGGGAAACAACGAAATCAATGGATCCAAAGGCGATCGGCCGATGGAACATGGTGCTGTCGACACAGGTCCATTCGGGTTTTCCAGCCTGTGAGTCAAAATAGGCGAAGAGACTCTGCCGGTCGACGAAATATTGCTTGTAAACAACGCAGAGACCGTTCCGATAGGGATATGCCAGCAGAACGGTCCCAAGCTCCAATTGCCAATAAAGATCGCCATTTGCCGCATTTGCGCATCTCAACCCCTGCCGGTCGGCCAGCATAACACGGCCTCCGATTATGGTTGAATTCACCATCTGCGCCGGAAGCGTTGTGCTCCAGGAGTTCTTCCCGGTAATTGAGTAGCAGTCGATTCGGGTTCCTCCCTGGGCCAGAAGCAAAAGGTAATCCCCCTCTGCCTGAAAAACGCGATAACCTTCCCCATCAACTCTGAATCGGACATCCCCGGTGATCTGATCGACGGCGATCGGACGGCCTGCCGAATTGACAAAAACGAACATGTCCTTGTACACGAGCGGGGTTTGCTCGATAACACTCTCGGGGAATGTCCACAACGGAACACCGGAATCGACATCGATCGCACGCAGTTTCCAAACCGGTTTCAGCACATCGGTGTATCCGAAAATGCAGGCTACCGAACTTCCGACGCTCACCCGGACGACTTCACCCTGAAAATTGGCCTCCCAGGCTGGATTCCCGGTGGCCCCTTCCAATGCGAAAAGTGCTTCCCTGGTGGTAGCAACCAGCAGTCGGTCGTTTGGAAGGACGGACGGCGCCAGACGCGGAGAAGTCACCAGAGCCCGCTCCCAAAGCAGTTTCAGCGCGTCGACGCTGTATGCACGGACTCCTGACTGACGATCGGTCAAAACGACGGCCGGCCCGACCTCAATCAAAGGAAACTTGGGTTCACGCGGAATGTTTTGACGTGCGACGAGTTGGCCATTCTTGTTGAAAAGGGCGATCTCTTTGCGCCCCCCGAGGAGAGCAGCGTTCCTTCCGGCTCGGCATGGAGCGGAAAGAACCTCCTGGTCGTAAACCGCGCTCCAGATTGACTGGGTCGGGGTGATCCGGTTCATGAAATTGTAGAGGATAAGACTCAGAACGACGAGGATAAACCCAAAAAGTCGGCGGTTCATTTTTTAGTTTCGGATCGAACCAAGCCCAGGAGCTGCCGAATGCAATCGTCCGGTGGTATCAGGCTCGTGTTGAGAACCAGATGGTAGAAATGCGGGTCGCTCCAGTCAGCATCGAAGAAGTCGGCAATAAACTTACGGGTCGCCTCATCTCGCTGCTCGATGACCTCCTTGGCTTTGGTCTCGTCAACCTTGTGTTCATCCATGATTCTGGATAGGCGATCGGGCATTGCCGCGACAAGTCTTACATGCAGGGCGCCTGGAAAATCCCGCAGGATGTGCGCCGCCCCGCGGCCAAGAATGATTGTGTCTCCCTTTGAGACGAGCTCCTTGATGACTTGCTTGAGAACCGTAAGGTACTCCTCTTCCTTGAACTCAGTTTGCGGAAAAGGGGTAAAAAGCTCAATTCCGTCCCAGTCGAGAGGGCCGATCCCGAATGGATGGAATACGCGGCCCCCTTTGGCGATGCTTGCCAATGCTTCCTGGAAGAACACCCCGATCCGGTTATAGGTTTCCTGGTCAAAATTCTGAAGGTCTTCCAGGGGTTTACCCATTTTTTTCGCGATCTCGTTGAGGACTTCCTTTTCGACACATGTGTAGGATAGCGTTTCGGCGAGCTTCAGGGCGATGTAAGACCCGCCGGAACCGATTTCCCTCGATATGGTGATGATGGCCATGTTGTCCCCTTCCTCGGTGATCCAATCCTTTTTGGTTACAAACTCTTCCGGTTGATTATCGGATTTTTCGGACACTGTAGCAACTTTACAGACAGACTTTTTGTCAAACGCTGTCATTGCGAGCGAAGCGAAGCAATCTTCTTCTTAACAGGAGATTGCTTCGTCGCTCCGCTCCTCGCAATGACATAACAACCAATTCGTCTGCCAATTTGCTACAGTCTCATTTTTTGCGCTCCAAAGTCAAGGAGGAAATGCCACTTCTGAGCTTGTCGAAGGGAGCTTTGTGGTATGTGCGAATTTGTGATTCCGGTTGTCTCTTTCGAAAGGCCCGACTTGCAAGATTAAAATTTTCTCGAAAAGCTGCCGATGACCCCTTCGGAACTTTTCGAAACGGTACGATAAATCTTCTAGCGGTCTCAAGGAGGACAGAACAATGGTTTACCCGGGAATGGTCGGAATCACGGAACTCATGACGGACGACAACTTCGCAGGCTGGATGGAAAACCAGGGCGACGACCTTTTGGCGGAGATGTCAACCTTCGAAGTCTACTCGCTGTATTGCAGCCAGAACCCGGAAGATTAAGAAGTTACCGTTTAAGAGCATCGATTGCCGCGACGGGTGGAAGTCGATCCAGGATCTGTTTGGCAAGACCTATCCCGGCCGCGGCTTTACCGAAAAGCAGAGTGCGAGCTTTCTCCCTGAGCCGTTGAAGCGGATCGCCCCGGACCATTTCACCGATTATCCACGTGGCGAATGGCGCCTCGATCGAACCCAAAGCATGCAGGGCGGCATCTCGTTTCCAGATCTCGCCTTCCAGGGCCATGTGGCGAAGAAGGTCGGGAATGGAGCTCCCTTCCACGTTGGCAAGGGCCTGAGTTGCTGCCGCCTTGACGCGATGGTCGGTGTCCTGTACCAATGGGATTATGTGAACCACTGCTTCCTCCGTCCCTATGCATGAAAGCGCCATAACCGCATTTGACCGAACCCGGGGGTCGCGGTCGTCAAGGAACTTGGCGAGCAGGTCAACCTCCTCGGAAGCGCCCATGCGTCCAATCGCCATCACCAAGCCGGCACGATTTTCCGGAACACTTTCCCTTTGGAGGGCCAGGGCAATGACAGGAACCAGCAAGGGGGAAGGATTGGCAAGCGCAGTTTGAAGAGAAGCCAGTCTCTGTTTCGGATCCAGCGATCCGAGGCCTTTTTCCAACTCGGCCCGGTTTCGATCGGTGGCGCTCGGAAGCCGATTTTCGGCGGCACCCGAGAGGGGAGTTTTCAATGCTTCGAATGCCCTTCGGGCGTAATATCTGACTCCGGAGCTTGGATCCTCGGTTGCGAGGCGAAATACAAGCTCTAGCGGGGAATGGTCTTTGATCCTGAGCAGATCAAGAAGTCCTTGGATCCGGTCGGTTTCCTGGTCGGAAAGCAGCAGTGGAAGTATTTTCCCAAGGTCCGACGTCTCAAGGGACATTTCCGGAAGCCTACTCTGCGAAGAATTGGGTCGGACAACCGCGAAGCACAATTTGATTTCCGATCTCATCTGCGTTCATCTGCGGCCAAAAAATCTTTATTTCGACACTGTAGCAAGTTGACGGAGAAAAACCTGGTGAAACTGTCATTGCGAGCGCAGCGAAGCAATCTCGTGAATGGGGAGGGACTGCTTCGTCGCTGCGCTCCTCGCAATGACAGATTGAAAGGCAGTTTATCGGTCAAATCGCTACACTCTCTTTATT
>MNYA01000182.1 GCA_001872985.1 bacterium CG2_30_54_10
CCTGAAAACTTTTTCATTATTTCAGTGTACACTTATTGACCTGCCACCTGATGGCCGGATAACTCCCGGGCCGCAGCACATAAAGGAGATAAATCCATGAAAATGCGTGCTTTTGCCGCGGTGCTGCTGTTGGGGCTTCTAGCCTTCGTTTCCGGTACCGTGCAGGCGAAGGATCTTGATTTCGAGTTCTACTATCAGAAAATAGATGAGGTCGTGCAGATCAATAATCCCGAACCCAAGGGATGGTGGGAAAAAACCAAAGCTTTCGGAAAAAACATTTTGAACGCGAGCGCGAAGCTCTGGGAAAAAAGGGTAACCCGCAATTTTTTCCCAGGCGAAGGCAAAAAAACCTGGTATTCGAGCGAGGATAAAAACATTGCGTACAAGCTGACGCGGGTCAAAGTTCGTGATGAAGCTCACCTTCTCGCGTTGATGGGAGCCAAGGGCGATGAGTCGAAGCTGACCGACGGTCAACGGGCGCTGCTTGCAGCCTACAGGCATTCTAAATCGAAGGCCATAATAGACCGGATGAAATACAATAGCCGCAGTTCCTTGATCGTTATGCTGACCGACACGGGTGGGCTCGAAGACGAGGGCGGAAAATACGCCAATATCCGCAGGGATTTCTGGCCCTGTTCGACCGGCCGGGCGATTCAGATTTCCAGCTTCCTTTACGATTATCCCGGATCCGAGGCTGATGTGCGCTCGACCTTCGTTCATGAGTTTTCGCATTCGCTCGACCACACGGTCATGGAATTTATCAAGCCCTACGGGCCCGACAAATCGCACTATGTCGATGAGAAAACGGGAAAGCGTGCTGCTTTCATTGAGGGCTGGGCCGAATTCAACCAGATGCTCGACTCGGATTCCGAAGCAAAAAATATGCGCGAAAGCGTTAAGAACATCAGAATCGAGAACCCCAAAAAAGCCGGGGAATATTCATTCAAAGACGCGAAAGATCTTTCCGGAAGCGAGCTTGCTAACGTCGAGGGGATCAACGCGTTAATCATGTGGCGAATTGCCAGGGAAATCCCTGGAGGCCAGGATAAAGTATTCCGATCCTTCAAAGCGTCCAACTATCCTTGGCGCAACCTCCGCCATCTCCTCAGGGATCTGGTGAAAAAGAACCCGGGAGACGCAGCCAAGGTAGCAAAGATTCTTGATGAAGAAACTCTCGGAAAGCTTTCAGAAAGCGATTTGAAAGGATTCCTGGGTCGGACCCCGGCTGCGGCTGCCGCAATTTCAGCAATCAGGAAGACCTCGGAACAACCGCTTCCTGTAGCTCCTGCAAAGATTTCCGGGACGACGATCGAAAACACGAAACCAGCTCTTACAGGCTCAGGGAAAAGCCCCTTCGCCGACCAATAGGGCGCACTTTTCAGTGCGCCCAGCGGGCCGAGAGCAAGAAGGATGCAAACCTTTGAATGAAATGGCAGTCCTAAGTAGCCAGGGGTGCTGACAACCGTATCAGCTCAATAACTCAGGGAAGAAATGAAGGCAGACCAGAGGGCGCAAAGCGCCCAATCGCAGGAAATAAGCCTCGCGAATTTACTTGCCGAGGCAAAGGGGGGCGCGTGCCCCCCTTTATTGAGAAGCTGCTGACAGCCTTATCATCTTTCAAAGGTCATACCCGTCAGAAAAGATCCGCGACGGTCAGGAAAGTTCCTTGAGAAGGGATTCCAACTGGGCATCAGTAAATTCCTCGTCAGGCGTATTCTTGACCAGGAAAATCAGTTTCTTCAGCTCGAGCTTCGTAAGGGTCTTGTTTTGGGCCTTTAACGCTTCAGCTTCCTCGGAAAGAACTTTTTTTACGAATTTTTCGTGGGTCTTTTTGTCAGTGATTATTCGAAGGATGCGCTCAGCGAGGACATCCGGGTCGGCCATCTTGTAGGTTCCATCCTGGATCTGGTGAGCGATCTCCGCCAACCGCTGCATTCTCTGCATCTGCTGCTGCTGAAGAATTCGGGCAGTCTGATCCTGGGGAGAGCGGATAAACCCAGCTTTCGGAGGATCCTCGCCAGCTTTCCCTTTACCCTCAAGGCGCTTGTCGAAGCCGTCTTTCCCGGCATTCTCCGTTTTGTTCTTCGGCCGCGGTTTAGTGATAACGATCGTCTTGTTAACCGGACCTTTGATCGGGTCAACCATATCAAAACTCCCTTTTACATCCGTGTTTTTCGGGGATAATTTCCCCTTATCCTACTTTCATTATCGACAAAAGAATCTGAAAATTAACCATTTTTTTATCGCTACAGCATTTTGACTGACTTTTTCTCCGTCATTTCCGCAAAGGCGGGAATCCAGAAACTTTGGATGCCCACCTCCGCGCCATGGCGGAATCCGGTTCGCCGACTGTCATTCAACATGCCAGAGCGTCTTTTTTTTGTTGGAAAATTTTAAAGGTATGAAACTTTTGCTGTTCTCAACCGATGGAGTTATATGAGGCCGTTCCGTGAGAGTCCTTGGAGGATGGTTTTTTGACCACCAGCAAATTGCAACAGTTGTAACCATACTGCAGGTCACCCCGGAACCGGGACGAGGTTAATGAATGCTTAGACGCACGAAAGCCGGAATCTTCTTTCTCCTGATGTTTGTGGGATTTTCCGCAAGCGCAACAGCGGAAGTCTCATTCAATCGCCGGGATGTTTTTCTATCGAACTTTGAAGCTGGAGAAGCCGCTTTCGGGAAAAAACAATTTCCGGAGGCGATTCGGTATTTCCAGAATGCCCTCAACATACAGCCCGACCAGGTGCGCCCACGTTACCGGATGGGGCAGGCGCTTGCGGCCCTTGGCCGGAACAGCGAAAGCGTAACGCAGTTCAGCAACCTTCTGGAAAAGCACCCCGACCATATTACCGCCCGGGTCTGTCTTGCCCAAGGCCTGATAGAAATTGGTCGGATGGAGGATGCTCGTCGGCAGTTGGATTGGATTCTTCGAGTACAACCGGAACATGCAAAGGCGCGGGAACTGCTCGCCAAATGTTTGCCCGATACCGCTGTGGTCCCTGCAATCTCCGGGTTCAGCCCCATTCCTAGAGTTGAAAAGGCTCAAAAAGGTCCGGTTACGGGGAACCTTGATGAAAGTCCAGAGAAAATTCCTGACGGATTCCAACCGCTTTCTATGCGACCTGGCGTAGTCGTCGAAGACGAGACGGCGGGAGTTCAGTCCAAGCCGATCCCCGAAAAATTGAGAAACCATGCTCAGGAGGCCTTGCGCCCAGTACCACCAATAGCGCGGAAATCCGATACTTGGCGTGTGGCTGATTTCCTCACTCAGACAAAGGAATCATTCGGCGTCGCCCTTGAATACGCCAAATTCAACATCGAAAAGGGCGATCTGGAAAAAGCTGCAAAAAATCTTGACTTGGCCGAGGAACTGGCGGTCAAAAAGCGGGATACCCGCCAATTCCTCGAAACACAGATCCATCGCAGTCTTTTAAACTTGTACAAATCCGATATTCGGGAGTTCGGCCAGCAGTTGCTCAAGATCAAGCCATTGCTGTCGCGAGAGACCTACAATTCCTTCCTGGACATCTACAACCGCGCTCAGAATGCCTCCTCGCCGTCCGATGTTGCACGTTTGGTCGGAGGAGTTGCTCTGGGAGCGGAGCATTTTGCCGTTGCATCGGCGGTTTTCGCTGGCATCCTGGAGAAAGCTCCTGGCGATCTGTTCGCCGCCAGGCTCTTGGCCGAAGCTCAAATGGGCCAAAGAAACTACGCGGGAGCCGAGCAGACCTTCATCAATATTGCACGCACACATCCGGAAAGCGCGGAGGGCGCGATGAACCTGGCCAAATTCTACCTTACCGCCAAGTTCGATCCGGCGGCGGCGACGCGATATCTGGGAATCGTGGCCAGGATCGATCCGACCGATCATCGGGTTCCGGTGATGGGGGCTCTCATTGCTTGCGTAGGGGGTAGATCCAAAGAAGGTGTAGCGGGAATGCGGAAAGGGCTTGCCGAGGTTAACGATCCTCAGATCAAGCTTCTGGCCCATCGTATCCTGGAAGAAATGGACGCGGCCCGCCAAACGGGCAGGCAAATCGATTATTCATCATTGCTTGCGCTTCCCGGTAGCCGCGGCAACTCAACGGATGACCTGAAGATGATAGGAGAGGATTATCTCAAACAAGGGTCGTATTTTGCAGCCCTGAAAAATTTTCATGAAGCCCACGATCTGGCTGAAATTGGACGATGCTACCTGGCTCTTGCCTCCCAGTTGTTTTCCAATGGCGATGAAGAAACGAGCGCTCTCTCCGCCGGATTCGGCCTCCAGGCGTTGAATGAAGAGCTGCGGAAAAATCCTGCATCATCAAGAGCCGATCTGTATCTGGCCCTCTACCATTTTGAACGCCGCGCCAAGAAGCAGGCAAAGAGTCTCGTCGAGGCCGG
>MNYA01000347.1 GCA_001872985.1 bacterium CG2_30_54_10
TCCGACCCCAGTTGGATTATCCGACGCCTCGCAAAGAAACTGCTGGTCGAACAGGGCGATGGGATTTATCAGATCATCCAGGAATACTTCATGACCTGCCCGAGTCGTCAGAAGTACGACTGCATAAAAATCATTCCTTTCATCCTCAAGGAAAAGGCTTTCTCGCTTTTCCAACGCATGCTGGATGCAGATGCGAAGGGCGTTGTAAGGCCTTACATCTGCGCGGGCTTGGGTGAGATAAAAACTGAAGCATCCCTTCAGTTGTTGTTTTCCATGCTACAAGATTCCTCAATGCTGGTTCGTGAGGAGAGCATCAAAGCACTGACCAACTGGGGCCGAGAGGTCGTTCATCCTTTGATGGCGATCTTCCCAAGCGCCAATCTCGAGACGCGAACGAGCATCATGATTCTCCTCGGACGAATCATAGGCCTTGATGCGGTCAAGGAGCTAAGCGAGTTTTTCGGTCCGCCAAACCAAGAGACAAAATACTACATTCTTTCGGCCCTTGCTGAGGTTCGAAACTCCGAAGTGGTCGCTGACCTGCTTCCCTATCTCAAGGACGATTCGGTTTTCATTCAGGATTATGCTTCAAAAATTCTGGCAAGCCTGGGTGTTCACGCCCTTGACCCACTCTTGGCCTGCCTCGATTCCGAAGACGAGAAACTCCTTCTGCCGGTATTGAAGGTCGTCGGCAAAATCGGCGCAAAAGACGCTCTTCGACCCCTTCTTTTCATGATCGACAACTGCCGCAATACGCTTATCCGAACCTGTGCCACCGAAGCGATCTCACAACTCCAAAAGTTTGAGACAATCGCCGGGCTTCTCCTGCTCAAGCTTGACGACAAAGATCATGCGATCAGACATACCATCATCGAAAATCTTTCCCGGCATCCGCGTGCCGCCTTCCTCAAAGATCTGGTGATGGCCACCATGGATCGCAACCAGGATGTCGCCCGGGGCGCCCGCGAAATTCTCGGCCGACGCGATTATCCAGGGGTGCCTTCGTTTTTCACTTTGTATGAGACCGCTACCGATTTCGAAAAAGACAAAATCATCTCTCTTTCCTCGAAGTTGACGACCGAACAGTTTGACACCGTTTTGAAAAAAGAAAAGATCACTATCGAGTCAATTCAACCTGAAAATGTCGAGACCCGCGTCCATCGCCGAAAATATACCAAGGAAAACATCACCGACATCAAGGAGCTCCTGTATTTTCTGCATGAGGAACGCGGTTCCGATATGCATGTCAGCATCGGGTTGCCTCCGAGCATCCGTATTCATGGCGATCTCGTAAGAACTACGTTTGAAACGATCACCCCCGAGAAGAGCCGCTACCTGCTTTTCTCGCTGATGAACGAGGCCCAAAAACAGCTTTTCGCTGAGAAGATGGAGATCGACTTCTCATTCGAGATCCCAGACTGCGCCAGGTTCAGGGCGAATGTGTTCATGCAGAAGAACGGCATGTCCGCGGTTTTCCGGATCATCCCTAACGTCATACCGACATTCGAGGAGCTTTCACTCAACCCCGACATCATGTCCCGGGTCTGCAATCATAAAACCGGGCTGATACTGGTTACCGGCGCGACCGGCTCGGGAAAATCGACTACACTTGCCGCTATGATCGATCACATCAACAGATCCCGCTACGACCACATTATCACCATCGAAGATCCTATCGAATTCGTTCATCCACACAAGCGCAGCGTCGTCACGCAGCGCGAACTTGGAACCAACACCCTCTGTTTCAGTAACGCCCTTCGAAGCGCCCTCCGCGAGGATCCTGATGTTATCCTTGTCGGCGAAATGCGCGATTATGAAACCATGCATCTGGCCATAACAGCGGCCGAAACCGGCCACTTGGTCTTCTCGACCCTGCACACGATCAATGCCTACGAGTCAGTTCACCGGATCATCGGCTCATTTCCCGGCGATCAACAGCACACAATACGAATGCAGCTCGCCGGAAGTCTTCGGGGAATCATTTCCCAGCGGCTGGTTCCGGCATATCTCTCGTCCGGCCGGATACTTGCTTACGAGGTTCTTGTCGGAACGACTCCCATTAAACGATGCATCAAAGAAGATAAGATCGATCAAATTCTCTCCATCATGCAGACCAGCCGGGGTGATGGAATGGTAACCATGGATCAGTGCCTGGAAGACCTCGTCATCCACAAGAAGATTACCCTCGAAGACGCCGCGAAAAATTCGGATGACAAAAAAGAATTCGAAAAACGGATGAACGAACGAATGACCCCCGGAAGGAGAACCTCGTCTGCGGGCACGCCCGGACAAAGCACGGTGGGCACTGGAGGAGCCGGGGGAGCTGGGGGCTCGACTCCTGGCGGTGGAAGGTCTGCTAACTCGCAAAGCTCGCAGGGCAAGGCCCCCGGAAAGTAAGGAATTTTTGTATCTTCTCAAAATTCTGGGGGGAATTGTCATTTCGACCGAAGGGAGAAACCTTGTCCCCATGGAAGGGAAGATCTCTCACATTCGTTCGAGATGGCATTTTTACGATGGTTCATATGGGTGTGACCTTCGCGCAATGTGGCGACCCAAAGTGGCAGCGGCTCCCAGCCGCTGCAGCGGAGGCTCTCAAGCCTCCGCCACTTTTCGGGCGTTCCAACACAGCCTGAGTTGTTAACAACCTTAACATGCTTCAAAGGTCGCACCCGTTCATATTGCATTACCCCGAACTATCGAGAAGATACCAAATTTTCAATTTGTCTGGCGTTACAATTTCGGCGGTTCTAAACCAAAGCCTTTGACGGCAAGGTTTTGCGCGGATCGTCCTGGCGAGAAGGAGAAAGAGATGGCATTTCTTTTCGAAATGAGGGGGATGGCGTTCCCTCTCGACACGCGAAGTAAATTCACGTGTCTCGTTTCCCGCGGTCGGACGCTTTTCGCCCTCCGGTATGCCTTCGTTTTTCCAGCGAATTGTCGGGCTGATACGGAATGACATCCAGCGGTTTGATGAATGATCTTCTTGCGAGGTTCTTTTATTTCTGGCATTTTCCCGGTTTCAGGCTCGTCGCTGGAGTTCTTTTGCTCGGGGCCGGAATTCTCTATCTGCAGTTCCCCGAAGCAAAGATCATCCCAGGAATCCTTGTCACCGTTTTTGGTTTGGCCATTCTTCTTGATGCCGTCTCCGGCGGAACAGGGTTTGTAACCACGTCGAAGCCGGTGGTGACGAAAGCCGTAGAGCAGCCATCCAAACCTCCGAGTTACATGAGGATCGAGGTTGGTCCGCAGCCTGCATCCAGTGGAAGCTGATCCGAATGTGCCAGGGAAGCGAGTCAGAGGCGGCATGAAAACGAACATCAGAGTTTTTAGAAACCTTGCACTGCTTGGGTTTCTAATTATGTGGGCAACAACCGTCTCTATTGCTGGTGACAAGGATGTTTTCCCATTTTCCATCAATCAGATAAAACTGCCAAATGGATTGCAGATACTTGCGGTTCCGTTTGACAGCCCCGGGGTGATCGCTTTTCTGACCGTTGTCCGGACGGGGTCACGGAATGAGATCGAACCCGGGTGCAGCGGCTTCGCACATTTTTTCGAGCATATTATGTTCAAGGGAACTAAAAAATTTCCGGGGCCCGCTCGCGACAGGGAGTTGATGCTGGTTGGCGCCGAGTCCAATGCGTTCACCTCGGAGGATTTCACCTGCTACCACGTTGTAGGGCCGAAGAGCTCACTTGAAAAGATAATGGAAATCGAGGCGGACCGTTTCCTGAACCTCACCTACACAGAAGACGATCTCAAGACAGAGGCAACCGTGATTCTCGGGGAATATCAGAAAAGCTCTTCAAGCCCCTACACCATCCTCGAAGAAAAACTTCGCGATCTCGCATTCACTAAACACACCTACAAACACACGGTCATCGGCTTCCTCGATGATATCAAGAACATGCCTAACCAGTATGAATACAGTCTTCGCTTCCACGCTCGTGGCTACGGATCCGAGGATTGCGCAGTCCTTGTGGTGGGAGATGTTGACCCTGCAAACCTTGAAAAGCTTGCCCGTAAATTCTATGGTTCATGGAAGCCGGGCAAAGCCCAACCAGCTCCAGCTCCCGATCCTGAGCCCCCGCAAGTCGAGGGGAAATCCGCTCATGTCGATTGGAAAAACGAGACACTTCCAATCGTTTATTTTGGATATCACGTTCCCGCCTTTTCGGATCTGAATCCTGACGGTCCGGCCCTCGATGTACTTTCAAAACTGGTCTTTTCGCAGATTTCACCCCTTTACAAAAAGCTTGTACTCGATGAGCAGAAGGTCGAATCGATCGGCGCCGACCCTTGTCTTTTTACCGTGATGCCTACCTGTTTACAATTATTGCCAGG
>MNYA01000117.1:0-385 GCA_001872985.1 bacterium CG2_30_54_10
CCCTCTCGACACGCGAAGTGAATTCGCGTGTCTCACTCCCCGCGGTCGGGCGCTTTGCGCCCTCCGGTCCGCTGTCATGTTCCCCGCGGATCATTGAGCTTATAATGTTCGTCATCCACTGCAAGCTCACGGCATTGGCGTCCAGCCAAAATATGTCCCGCCAACCATGCTGAGCATGCGTTTGAGCGTGATTTTTTGAATCCCCTTCAGGCCTCCATAGCCGGTCGTGGTCAGAACCAGAGGCTGTCCGTCCGCGGTAAACTCCCCCGTTGAGAAAAAAGTGTGCCCCGCGGAATTGGTGCGAGTAGGTCCGAGAAAGAAGACGGAACCGGCCGGGGGCCGGCCACCTTTGCTGAATTTCCGGCCGTGACGGACGCAAGTTCTA
>MNYA01000117.1:424-4373 GCA_001872985.1 bacterium CG2_30_54_10
CGCCGTCCGTAGGCCGTGGCGACGAACGCGAGACAGTTATGGTTCCACGCCGTGGAATCCCTCGAACTCTTGCCCTTGTTGGTGTTATAACCTTTTTGGGCGCCTCCGCTCAATTGGTTCAATCCCCACGTGACGGCGCCAGCAACGCTCCCGTCACCCTTGGCGGAGTTGGCCGTTTTCCCTTTGGGGGGCGGTTCGGAGGACCCCGGCGATTTTTCTGTCCCACCGTTTGACACCACCCTATCACTGGAGGAAATCGTTCCGTCAGAATCGAAACCGGTGGATATTTGATGGGATAAACCCGCGAGGGGAATCCCTCAATCGAAACATAACGACGATGAACGAACCCCACTGTATTTCCAACGGCAATTCGGTAGAAATCCCCGGAAATTCCTAATATCTTGATCTTATCGCCGTTTTTAAGACCCCCGAAGACGTTTCCCCATGGGCTTTCTCTGACCCGGAGGGTGGAATGGACATCCACGACTCCTTCGACCGGTTTGGCAAGCACACCGTCAGGAAGAACGGCCGACGGTTTTTCCTCGCCATTCCGAACCCGGGTTCCCGGCAGGGCCAAACCAGGAGCGGCGGGTGCCAGAGCCGGCGCCGCAGGTTGGGAAACCCCGGATGGCTCACTCTTTGTGGAAACCGGCGAATCGGCAGTGCCTGTCGGTTTTCCGAAGGTGACTTCCTCGGTCGGATCGGTGGACACGGCCGGGGTTTCCTTGGCAAAGGCCCCAGGGGTGGCCGATTCCAATAGAATCAGGGCTGTCAGCAAAGTAAAACCAACCAGCACGGGCGTGTTTTTTCCTGTTCCCATCATTTGGATTTCTTCCTCCCTATTGGGTAGAAATACCACTCACCAAGTCAAACGAAACAGGGCATCATTCTCATCCGAGGCATGTAATCCGCTGATATACAAGATTTCATGTGTCTATTACGCCAGGGGCAATCTGACTGTAACAGGATTTTTTCTGAGAATTAGCGGCGCAGCAATAGGTTAGACCATTTCCAAAAATTGACATTCTTTCGGTCAGGGCGAATGGGCACCATTTCGCACAATGAACTCGGCTGCCGCGGTTGCGATATTCCCGGCGAAATCCTGCGCCTCGATCTCGAAGATGTATTTACCATTGGGGAGTGCGAAAGTGGGAAGCGAAAACCGTGCGTCGTAACCCCGCTGCCGGTCTCCATTGGTCAGTGTCATTAGAAAGAATCGGGGCCCATTGTCGCCGACGGATGCGATTGTGCGTCCCCTGAATTTAATTCTTTCCTTGTAAATGACGGAGGCAAGTTGGGTGCGGTCTCCCTTGATTGGAAGCTTGTCAAACCGGTAAACTTCGATGAAGGGAATCGCCTTTTTTGTCCCTGTAGCAATAACCGATGCCTGGGATGCTACCATGGAACCCGACCCCAACGCTGGGGAGAGTGGGCCGCCGCCGCCATGGATGGGGCGTTCAGGCGGACCCGTCACGGCAGCCGTAGCCGTAGCCGTAGCTGTAGCCAGAGCCGTTGCCTGGTTGTTGCTGGTTGACAACAGCCGGGTTCTTACGCGGTATGGGGTGTGGACGTAAGGGTTTCTTTGAATTTGATCATCGATTGCGGCGATAACGTCAACATCGCCGTCGACTACGGATATGCCCAATTCTTGGGGAAAGGTCGTTTCTTCTTCATTGCGAACGAACCAGATCCCATGGACCTTTGGTGGGAGCGTGTCTTGGCGGGGAGCCAGAAAATTTTCCGGATTCAGGTAATATCCGTCAGAACCGACGATCTCCAGGTGAACATGGTGGTAAAGCCCGGCAGGTGGAAGAACAACCTGGTTCCAGGAAACCACCGAACCCAGGATTGTGCCGGGTTGAACCAAACCGCCTTCCTGCGATAGGCGGATGATTTCCGAGGGGATCGTCGAGGCGTCAAGATGGCGGAAATACCATGTTCTGCCGGCCGAATCCGTGACAGCAGCCTCGACATACCGGGCGTCGGCCCCGGAATGGCTCCAGAATGGCGAGCGTGCATAGGTAAAATGGAGCGGAACCCTGGCTGCGTCTATCCGGTATCGGGAAAGTGAAACCTTCCCGGCCACGGGGCTATTGACCGAAGTTCCGGCCGCAACCCTGATGTCCATGCCTCCGTGGAGGTATGGAACCCCCGAATAATTCTGGAAATCATGGAACTGAGCCCCGATCTGGAAAGGATCCGCAACCGGCCAGCGATACAATCCTTCGGGGAAGGATGCAGGAGTCGCTCCGAATGCCTGGTATCCAGAGAAATTCACAAGGAAAATAATCCCAAGGACGACCGACGATTTGCATTCTTTTCGAGCTGCCCCCTGCAAAGTGCTTTTGCAAAGAACTTTCTGGCGAAAAAATCCCGGGCCAAGGAACGATTGCAATGCTTCGCTTGTTACGTAACTTTGGAAGGCCGCCCGCGGAAATTTGCACACCCCCCGAATGAAAGAATACATGCCTGCCCGGCGGATGCTGAAAAACTTCTCCAAAATTTCGCGCTGGAAAATAGATCGGAAAAACTCCCCGCCTACAAGTCTGCCATAGCGAAGGAACCATGCTTGCGCTTCCCCGAAAAAGGCGCCAAGCCAAATTTTTGTTCTCTCGGCAAAGTTTTCACTCAAAGTATTTTTCGCCCGTTGTTTTATTGTACTTATATTTAAATGTGATACTTGTTCGGGAAAAGATCGCGACGATTTCCAATGCTCCATAATGTCCGTCAATATGAAACCCGTAGACCTGACCGACCTCAAGGCTTGAAGGGAGCGGGTAGGATTCCAGGGCATGGTGGAAAATGTTTTCAGGAGCCGAACCAACCTGATCGAGGGAAGAAGCTCCTCTGATAAAGGCAATGACCCGTGTTTCATCTTTCCCGACCGGTCTGGGAAAATACTTGTAATAATTTCCAAGCGTGTGCTGAGTGACGTCAGGAAGATAGAAGAAGGTTACCCCGATAACCGGCGTCGGAGTTGGGCTGACGACCGAAGTCACCGAGTCAAGGATCCATTGGGAGTTGAGATAAAGCTCGATAGTTCCGGTGGCGAGGCCATGTGTTGGCTCCGCGCCCGGAACCGGGGTTGCGGAAGCTATGCGGGTCGCTTCCTGGTAGATTTTCGCGTTCCAAGAGAAATTTCTGTCAGGCGGGGTTTCGCTTGCGAGGGAAATATCGAGTTGGGATTGAATGAGCTGCGAGAGGCTGCCTACATCGGGATTGAAATCGCCGATCGTTTTTCCAGCGGCATTAGCCTGCTCTTTCCAGGCTTCGTAGGCGATTGCGCGGGCGGTTGAGGTCGCGTCGAGAGAAACAACCTGGGAAGCCAGGTTCATGCTCGAAACCACTGTACGGAAGTATCCCTTGAATAAGGGATCGGTGCTGATGTTGTTGGTCGCGGGAAGGATTTCGATCGCATACTCGATCGTTCCCGGAATTACAGTGAATACAGCCGAATAAAACAACCTTTTCTGCGAGGCATCGATTTCCAGGGTGGTTGAGTTAGTAACTGGAACCTTGTTTATGACAAGCCTTCCCATGAATTGTTTGGTGATTCCGGGGGTGCCCGATGCTGTTTCTACGGACTGTGCATGCAAGGAGGCGGCAAATGCAGCCTTCCCTTTATCAGATCCGGCGACCGCGGTGGCCGAAACGGAAAGAATCCCTTCACGGGCGCCGGCAACACCGGAACCTGAACCGCTGCAACCGAGGACAAGCAATGCCACGCAAAACACTGTCGCAAACAACACAAGGGAAAAACTGTTTCGCATTTTTCCTCCAGGGCATTGAATTCGATGGAAGCGCAAGTCCCGTCGAATTATATCACTCCAAACAAATGTACGGAAAGGGATCAGGCGTGACTGCCAAACTTCACTAAATTCATGTTTCAATGCCTGCTTTGAAATGTTCTGTCGGAATCCAGCGAAAAAGTGGCAGCGGCTTCCAGCCG
>MNYA01000480.1 GCA_001872985.1 bacterium CG2_30_54_10
ACTACCGATACGTTTCCCTCGGTTTGGATGACGGGGTTTTCTTCAGGGACGCTGAGGATACCCAGAACAGTTTGAAGCCCGTCACTGGCCCTGACCATCCCAGAAACCTGAGCAGCCTTTTCCTCGTTTTTGGCACGCTCACTGATCAGGGAATCCACCAGGGCAGCGTATTGCGAAGGAGCGTTGCTGATCTTGGCGGGAGCGTCGGTCATGGTTGTTATCAGTACCGAAGAAATCTTCCCCGATTCATCGAGGATCGAATATTCGTGCTTGAATCGCCAGAAGAACAGCCGATTGGCTCGCCGATAGCGGGCTTTGATGAAAAGATCGGCGAAGTTCTGATCGGCCGGACTTCCGGGAGTATCTTGGATAATGAGGTCATAGGATCCTTCAAGGAAGGCGACGTCTTCCTCAACGTAGGGTTTCCCGGCAAAAAAGCGCTCATTCCAGGTTTTTGCGCGGATTCTGGCGACCACATCGCTATAGGCCGACTCGCCAATAGCCCGACAGCGGGTGACCTCGCCCATGTGGGAGATCTGGTTGGAATACCCGGAACTCATATTGAGGACGAACATGCCAAAAAAAAGCACTGCCACGGCGGCAAAAATCACCAGAGGCAAAACAAACCCTTGGGGGAATTGAGAAAGCTTTCTCATCTGCACCTGGTTTATTTAGTAAATTTTACTTCAATCGCCGCTCTTCAACGGACCAGATATTGGCTCATGGCACTCATGGCACGTTGCCACCACCGCTATCTTCACTACCACCAACATTTCCAGGGGAAACAAAACCACGCCATTAAGGGAGCTTTGACAGAATCTGGGTGACATTCCGCCCCATCTCGCCAGAATCATCCCTCATAAGTTTGATTACCTTGGTTAGGTTGGGAAACGCACCGGCAAACTCCGTGGAGCGAGAGACTACTTTTTCTTCCCGGAGGAAAAAGCGCTCGCGGTGTGGGTTTTTCCCGGAGGATTTTTTTCGCTGGGCTACGATGAACTTCAGGTATTCGGGCTGACCCATGGCCCCCGTTGCGAAACGGAAGCGCTTGGCTTCCACCAACCTGGCCTCGGCAGTGACTCGTTGCCGCAGACTGAAACTAAAATCAATACCCAGGCGGGGATCGAGCAGCCATTCATAGGCTTCCTCAGCATCCTTGGTCCATTGGCTCATTTCGCCGGGGAGCATTTGGAAGGCTTTAATGCCGGCCCGAACCTCGGCAAGATCGACCCCGGGCAGCGCCGAGGCGGAGAACTGACTGCCAGCCGCTACCAGGGAGGGATTCAACTCTTCGAGGGTGCGATAAATGAGCGAGGCTGCCTGCTCCGTTTGATGGGCGATGGCCATCTGCTGGCCATACAGCTTGCTGGTGGGGTTGGCCGCCAAGAGCGATCTTGCCTGAGCCAAGCGATTCAGATTAGTCGCAACCGAGGCCAGATAATCACAAAGATCGTATGTGATGACAGCGATCTTACCGGTATATTGGACAAGCTTGGGGTTGGCTCCGGTTTCAGAAATCGCGGCAGCAAGGGTCCGCCCGGTTTTGGTCGGGAAAAGGCGCTCACGGATGCGCTGGTCGAGAGCAGCCTGATCGTATTTCCAGGGATCGGCTGGCACGGCTCCGGTAGGGCTGGGGATCTCGGAAGCCACTTCGTAGGATCTGGCCTGGCCGTTTTTCTCCTTCCAGTCGATGGCGACAGTGATCTTTGCGATGTGGCGTTCGTAATCCGCGGAATCGGCCGGGGCTTTTCGTGTCGCCGTTACCTGAACGTTGAAGGGGGCAAACTGGACAAAAGCCTTCCCCAGATCTTTGGAAAGCCCGCCGTCAACACCCGGCTCGATGATGCCAAAAGGGGGCTTGCGATCGACCAGGTAGCGGAAATAAACCGACTGTCCCTCGGTGACCCGATCGTGGGTGGTCATTTCCGGGTAGGCCTGGAGGAAATCAAGGACACCAGGGGTGGTTTGGGCTTCCTCGGCAAGATCGGTGATAACTTTGGAGGCGATCTGAATCGCGAAAAAGTAATTGCCTGTAGCTGTCATTTTCTTGTTGCTGGAGGAAAGAACCATGCCAAATGCGGCAATCAGGGACGAAAAAATGAGAGTGGCAAACAGGATTTCCAAAAGAGTTACCGCAGCGTTCCGCCGGATAAATGTTCCGGATCGATTATCGAAAACAGTCAACGGCCCTGGTTCGAGGGGGGGGCTCCCGAGGGATGCATCCTTGGTCCACTCCTTTGAGAAATCCGATCTCTTGCCTTGACTTAAAGGGTAACAAAAAAAAACCTGTTTGGATACCCACTAATGGGGATGGGCCATTCGGGGGATCGTGCTGGATGTTTTTTCCGATGCGGGGGCTTCCTGAGATTGGGCGAGTCGTGATAATCTTGCAGTGGAATACATTTGGAGGAGGAGACCATGGAAGAGAACGCAGCAGAAAAAACTGAAGAAAACAGGGTTAGAACCAAAGAAGAGGAGCCTGAACCGAAGCTCAGCCGCAAAACCAGGCGGGCGTTGCAAAAAGAAGTCGAGGGGAAAGAACGATCGAAATCCAATTTTCCCGACCCGGAAGCTGCCCACAAAAAATTCATGGCTATTATGATCGGGCTTTTTCTTTTGGCCTTGACCGTAATGATCCTCATGAGCGATCACATGGATTTTGCGCTGGATGGCGGAATGTGACTCTTTCAATCGACGGCTAAGGAGAAACCTATGGAACGCAGCTTTGGGCGAAATTTCGATGAACTGAGGCCAGTGACAATCGAGCCTGGATACGTAAAGTTTCCCTACGGTTCCGCACTGATTTCCTGCGGTGACACCAAAGTGATCTGCACCGTCAGCGTGGAAGAAAAAGTTCCTTCTTTCTTGGGGTCCCGCTCCGAGCCTCAGGGCTGGATTACCGCTGAGTATGCTCTTCTGCCCGGTTGTTCGGTTTCCAGAAATCCACGTGCCGGGTATGGCTCCGCCCAGGTTAAGGGGCGCGTTCATGAGATCCAGCGCCTGATCGGCCGATCGTTGCGTGCGGCAATCGATCTGAAAAAGGTTGGCCCCCGGACATTGCAAATCGACTGCGACGTTCTCCAAGCCGACGGCGGAACTCGAACGGCATCAGTCACCGGTGCGATGGTAGCGCTGGAACTGGCAGTGAAAAAACTTCTCGCGGAAGGCAAGATCGCCTCGAACCCGCTCCATTCACGCGTTGCCGCGGTCAGCGTCGGGGTCATCAATGGAAAGGTGGCGCTCGATCTTGACTACAAGGAAGATTCTGCCGCGGAGACCGATTTGAACCTCATCATGGATCACAACGGCAATTACATTGAGGTTCAGGGAACCGCCGAAAAAGGCATCTTCAACCGTTCCCAACTTGATGAGATGCTCCATGTCGGGGAAAGGGGCATTCGGCAACTTCTCGACCTGCAGAATAAAATTATTTCCGCATCTTTTCAAAATGAGGGGGCGCGGCCTTCCACTCAACACGCAAAGTGAATTCGCGGTTCTCACTCCTTGGGGTCGGGCGCTTTTGTGTTTTCCGAAAATAATTTAGCCGCAGCTCCTTTCGAACCATTAAAGGGATACAAGATGGCAATTCTGGAGCTTCTGTGATGTCGTTCATGAAACTCTGGGTCGCGACACGAAACGCGCACAAGGTGCGGGAGATCGCGGGGATACTTGGCCCTGGGTTTGAGCTCCAAAGCCTTCTCGACATTCCCGATTTCCCTGAGATTGTTGAAGACGGCGAGACCTATAAGGCAAACGCCGAAAAAAAGGCGCGGGCATTGTGGGAAAAGGTTTATCAACCAGTGTTTGCGGATGACTCAGGCCTGGAAGTTGATGCTCTCGGTGGCCGGCCTGGAGTCCATTCGATGCGGTATTCCGCTCCAGACCCTACGCATGCCAAGAACATCGAGAAACTTCTTTTTGAACTCGATGGGGTTCCGAGGCCCAGGCGTACCGCCAGATTCCGATGCACTCTGGTCTATCTTGATGAAAAAGGAAAAGAAGAAACCTTCGATGGAATCGTTGAGGGGGCGATCGGGTTTACAACCGCAGGGGAAGGCGGTTTCGGGTTCGACCCGGTTTTCGTCATTCCAGAAAGGGGCTTGACCCTGGCCCAGATTCCAAATGAAGAGAAGAACGCTATCAGCCACCGCGGCCTTGCCGTTGCCGCTCTGAGGCGTTTTCTGGCGCAACGCCCAAAAAAGACTGTTCGGCAGACAATTTGATTAATTCATAAGGGGCCTTCAACTGTCTCGTTAATTTTTTTTTGTGTTTTGAAGAAAACGTAAGAGTTTAGCGGTTTGAAATAAGAAAGACGAAGAAAGCTGGGGAAACGAAAAAACAGAAAAAAGGAAAGGATTTTTTTGCCGC
>MNYA01000339.1:0-3822 GCA_001872985.1 bacterium CG2_30_54_10
TTTTTGTGTTACACTGCACCATGCGTTTGTGGGTTGTAGTGGCTGTTTTTCTGGCCATCGCCATTTTCATGGGTTGCAGCAGCGGAGGGGGTGGCGGAGGGCTCCAGAATGGCGTCGGTGGCGAAGTGAACGGTGCGGTTCTTTCCGGAAAGGCATTTTTCGCGGATCGCCAATTTTACGGCAGCATCCCAATTCAGGCGATAGATCCAAGTGGCCGGATCGTCGCCACCACCAAGACGGACAATAATGGCTCGTTTGCGTTCTCGACGTTGCCTCCAGGAATCTACGATATCGTCGCCAATACCGGAGATTCGCAAGTTGTTTTTGCCTCGTCAGTTCAAGTTACCGGCGTCGGAAAACAGCTTGCCGAAGCTTCGCTTCTTTGCATTCGCGATTCAATCGTAGACCAGATAAAAGCCAACTCGGCCCGGATCACCTTTCGCTCGAATAAACCGGCCCTCTCGTCAGTAGAATATGGGGCCGCCGGTGGCTCCCCCGTCACACAGGCGGTCTCCCAAACATATTCGACCGATCATAAAATTACCTTGTCCGGGCTTGATTCTTCCGTTCGTTTCAGTTTTACCGTGATTCTGGTCGGGGAAGACGGCCAGAAATTCAAGTATCAGGGGCTTTCCGCACGCACGACCGCGGGTGTGGGTCCCACGAATCTATCAATTGCAATCAACAATGGCGATTATGAAACCCGGAATGCAGCGGTGAAAGTTGCCTTAAATGCCGATTTGGCCACCAAAATGAGGGTCGGCGAGTCCGAAGACCTCTCGGCCATTGCTTTTGAAACCTTCGCTCCGGAGAAAGATTTCACTCTTGGCTCAACCCCCGGAACCAAGCGGGTTTACTGTCAATTCCAAGACGCGGTTGGAATCGTCTCACCGGTCATCGACGATTCGATTTTGTTTTCCGTTGGGGTTGAAGGGTATGTCGGCGTCTGGATCAATGACGGCAGGCCCTACGCAACCAGTACCAGCTCGATTTTGACTCTTCTTTTTCCCGGGGCATCCCAGATGATGGTTTCCGCCTCTTCGAATTTTCTGAATTCTTTTTGGGAATATTATGGGGAGTCGAAGAGCTGGACTCTCACTACCGGCGATGGCCAGAAAGACGTCTTCGTCCGATTTAAAGGCGGAACCGCCGACCCGCTCCGGGCCTACTCAGCAAGCATCATTCTCGATACGTCTGTCCCGACCGGGACGATGAGAATCAACGCCGGCGCGGCAACGACGGCGACCACGACCGTGAGCCTTGACTTCACCTTCAAAGAAAACCCTTTTTCAATGCAGCTTGCCAATGATGCGGTTCCTGCCTCGAACACAACCTGGGAAACTTTCGTGAACCCCAAACCCTGGGTGCTTTCTTCAACTGGCTCCGGAACAAAGACGGTGTATGCTAATTTCCGAACCAAATCGTTGAGTGTTTTTGGGCCGCTATCCGCATCCATCGAGCTCGATAATGTCGCCCCAACCGGGAATACCGCTGCACTTCGGGTTTCGGACGATCCGAATTCGGCGAGCGCCAGTTCCGCGATTGTGGCTTCTCTACCGGTTTATCTGCATTTCGATGTCGTAGATTCGACGACCGATTCGATGCAATATGCCATTACCCCCGGCGCTTCCTCCGCCCCGGCAAACGCCGCCTACATCGTCGTGCCGAAACCTTTTCGGCCGGTCTCCCTGAACTCCGGCGCCTTCCCGGCTATTGATAACATCGTCTGGTACCGTTCCCTCGACGAACTGGGCAATGTCTCAGCCGTCTCCAACGTCTTTTTCACTATCGCCGGGCCAAGATTGGTCGTCGCGCCGGCCGACATCGTGGTTCGCTCAAACGACCAGGTGCAGTTTACGGCCGTCGGGGAACAGACCAGCGGGGATATCGGCCCGATCAACTGGTTCTTGAACGGCCCGGGAACGCTCAACGGAGCGCAATATACCGCCCCTGCCCTGATTGATTCCGAATCGACGGCAGCGATTACGGCGCGTTCATCGTTTCAACCGGAAGTTTCAGGGAACGCCACGATCCGTCTCCGAAAACGGGTCGAGCTTTCCTATCTCGACCCGAGCACCGGGACAGAGAAAAATCTCACGCAGGTCACACAGACCATCGGATACAGTGCGACGACCAGTTTCGTCATCACAGTGTTGAACAGCTCCGCCCCATTCGACATCTTCCAATCCCCCGACCCCGGCGCCGGCATGGGAAGCGTTTCGATTGCGGAAGAGCAGATTCTGACGGGCAAGTACAAAGCCCGGCTGATCTATTCGTCGCCCACCTCAGGCACCGGGCAAAAGTCGGTCACCATACGGATTCGGCCGCGGGAAAATCCATCCGCATCCGGAACGTTCATTTTTTCCGTTGATGATTTGCCGATCATGAACTTGACGCCACTCCAGGTTGCCAACGCCACCCCCGGGGCCCCGATTCACTTGAAGGCAACAGTTCAAAGTACGATTGCCGAAACGGTGCAGTGGACTATCAGCGGGGCAGGAAGTTTCAACGCCGGAACTTCGTCGACATTCATCACGACTCAATCCGTCCATGAGGTTGATGTTTTCGGTTCGGACACCCGGCGGGTAGAAACCCTGAAGGTCACCGCCCAGTTGGAAAGCAACCCCGCGAAGGCGGCGACCTGCACGATCACAGTCACTCCGCCCGTGAAGGTTGAGCTTTTCAAGAATGTCCTGATGACGGAAAAGTTCGACAACGATACCGCCGAAACTGTTGCCGAGGTGGGGAAATTGCAGTTCTTTGTAAAGGTCACCCCGGCAGAGATTCTTGATACGTCAGTGGCCTGGACGGTGAATGGCGGCGCCGGGGATACCACCATGGGAACCATCGACGCAAATGGTCTCTACCAAGCGCCTGATACCGTTTCCCTGACCAGCGTGAAAATCAAGGCAACATCCAAATTTGATACGTTGGCAAGCAAGGAAATCACCGTGAAACTCAGCGATTTCTGGGTAATGGTCCGCGGCAACATGACCGATTCCGTCACAGGTTCGCCGATGCCGATCTATTCAGTTTTGGTGAACCCCTATACCGCCTCCGGGAGCGATTTCCAAATATTTGCCGGAACCAGCGGCTACGGGCTTTGGAATTCCTCGCTTCCCGACACAACTCCTCCGTCCTGGGATCAAAAGCCCTGGAAAGGCGTTCAAAACCTTTCCACCCCGGGAGGTGATCCCGATGGAAAATATGTAATCAACGCGTCGGCAATGCTCCAGGATGGCACTGGTTTGTATGCGGCTACAATGAACGGTCTTTACTATGTTTCCATTCCGGCGCAAATTTCAAGCGGGGTCGTCCCGGATCTGGTTGGCGAACCGGTTGACCTGGTTTCAACTGCCTCTATTCCAGCGATCAACTTTATTTATCTGACAATGGGCCGGACCAGCAAGGAACTCTTTGTTTCCACGAGTGATGCAGTTTATAAGATTGTGATGGCAGCGTCCTCGCCCCTTTCAGTTGTTTCCGCCAACACGGTAATTGACCTCGTGCATCCAACGCGAACCTGGGAAACCAGATCTCAGACGGACACTGGTTCCCCGCCAGTTACCATTTACCAGGAAGCTTACTCAGACGGGTTTAACTCTAACCCCTATCAGGGGAGTCGAATCAAGGCTCTTGCGTATGACGAACAAAACGATCGGCTGTTCGCCGGCGGAGAAAACCAGCTATTTCTGAATATTTCCAATACCAGCACGGGCAATTTAGCCAAACTTGACAACCGCCCCATATTTACGGGGCCTGCTCCGTCAATCAGTACCTACACGGGAAGCGTCTACGTTTATACTTTGAACCAGCCGCTTC
>MNYA01000339.1:3835-4366 GCA_001872985.1 bacterium CG2_30_54_10
AGAAGGTAATCCCCCGGGCGTTTGCCTGGCAATCGCCCTTGATGTGAACACAAGATCGACGCTTTGGGCGGCGGGGGTTGACGGTGTAAAGCGGAGCATTGATGCAGCCAACTCTTTTTCAAGTTTGTCCTTCACGGGCGACACGGTAAATACAAAATGCATTCTTGTAGATCCGACAAACGTGATCAATGTCATGTCCGGAAGTGAAGACGGCCTCTTTCGCTCAACAAATGCCGGCGTCACATGGAAGCGCATCAAGAGCGGCCTGGGAAACAACAAAACCGTAAACTCACTGACTCAGGCCGGCGGCCCGGCCGGTGCCCGGCGGCGGGTCTGGGTCGGGTTGACTGGCGGAGTTTTCCTGGGCAGGCAATCTCTTGATCTTGAGTGAGCAGCCGTTCGATGACAAACTCCCCTTTAAGTTAGCGCACATGCCCTTGACCCCTACTCACTAATCCCTATTCCACTTTGTATAACAAAGAAATCCGTAAGAGTTTAGCGGTTTGAAATAAGAAAGACGAAGAAAGCTGG
>MNYA01000489.1 GCA_001872985.1 bacterium CG2_30_54_10
CCAATGCTGCGGTTGCACTCTACCAGGGAGAAACTCTCATAGAATCGACCCTTACCGCGGCAAATGGCTATTACTCGCTCACGGTTTCGGTTCCAGGCGTCTATACTCTCGTAGCTACCAAAGACGGTTTCGAGTTTCTTACAATCCCCGGAATCAGCATCCAGTAAAAAAAATCCAGTGTTAGGGAGATCTTAACATGCGTAATTTCAGCGTTTCCTTCCTTTTTGTTGCGGCTCTGCTCTCCGTTGTCCTGGCCATCGGTTGTGGCGGCGGCGGCGGTGGTGGCGGCGGAGAAAGTCCGGTTGGCCCTGCTCCGAGTGACGGATTGCGGGCCGATCTTGCCGGTACTGTAACCTATCTTGGTAAGCCTGTTCCACAAGCGACTGTCTATCTTTTGAAGGAAACAGTGAAACCCGAAATTCTCAGCGTCAGGGCCGCGGTATTGGGAAAACCCAATGCGGACACATCGGCGCTCACCGCGGACGGGAACGGCTTTCAGACCTCAACCAACGTTCAGGGCCAGTACATGTTTTCACAGGTTCCGGTCGGAACTTACACCCTGATTGCGATGACCGACCCGACCCATCAGATTTCACAATCTGTCATCGTCGGCGCGATTTCCAGCATCGATCTCGCTCTGAAACCCACCGGCTCGATTTCAGGAAAGGTTCTCCAAAAGGCGGAAACAACTCGACCAATCCGTACGTCGGTCTCCTGGTCTACCTTCAGGGGACTTCCTACGTGGGAGTTACCGGGCTTGATGGGTCATTCGCCATCCTCAACGTTCCGGTAAGCCCGTCCGCTTATGTCGTCCAGCCGGCATTCATGAACTCCTATGCCTTCGAAAAAGGGCCGATCACGGTCACGCCGGCACCCGGCGTTGACACCTCCGTCGGAACCCTGGTTTTGATCGAAGCCGTCGGTGGCATCAAGGGTATTGCCAAGCTGGGGACCGACCCCGCCAACATTTCCGTGACGGTTTACCAGACCGCCGCCTATGGCTATTATGAAGGTTATGGCTATGGGGTCGCTGCGTCCTCCACGGATTCCCTTGGCGGTTTTGAGATCGGGAATGTCCCTTTTGGCCAGGTAAGAATAACCTACGTTAAGACCTCGGGCGGCCAGGAGTATTTTGCCGAGCAATTCGTGACGATCAATTCCATCGCGACCCAAACGGTTCCGACTGTCTCGCTCCAGTTGAAGAGCTTGCTGACCGCCCAGCTTGAAGTTGCCTTGAGCGGCCTCACCGGAAACGGTGTTTCATTTGAGTTGTGGAAACAGGGCGACAGTATTTACACCCGATCCGTCTGGGTTCCCGGCAACGCCACTTATTCGTTCTCCAACATGGCCACCGGAACCTGGGGCGTGAGGGTGGGCGCCGGCTCGAATTACGTTCTGCTCAACCCCGCCGCCGGCAGCACCGACCAGATTGCTTCCATAACCGTTCCCGCCGGCGGCACGGCTTCTTTCGCGGTCAAGCTGCAAACTTCAACGACCAATCTCGAGGTCGGCTTGTCCGGGCTTATCTCCGGCGGAGCCTATGTAAGATTCGAACTTTGGCGCCAGGGTTCCGCAGTTCCTTTTGCTTCTGGTAATAGCAACACCGCTGCCTCCTTTACTTATTCCAACATGGCGAGCGGAACCTGGGGCGTAAGGGTTTCCCCTGGAGCTGACTACATCCTGCTCAACCCTGCCGCCGGCAACACCGACCAGATCGCTTCCATGACCGTTCCTGCCGGCGGAAACGCCTCATTCGTGGTACAACTGCAGTATAACAAATCCAATCTCAACGGCGCCATCAGCGGCATCGATCCAAGCTTTACCACCGGGTTTTCGGTGGGTCTATATAATTCATCAGGCTTTTACGGATCCTCTCCTGTCGATTCGGCCTATGCCTACTCGTTCTGGGGGGTTCCCACCGGAAATTATTCCATGGTGTTCCAAGGAACTGGTTATCAGACATCATCAAGCGCAATCGTCCTTGGCGCCGGAGCCAACACTCAAAACATTACCGCCAGTCCGACCTTTCCAACCCTTTCTGCAGTGAGTGTTGCCGCGAATAGCGTCACGGTGACCGGTACCAGGTTCGACGTGAGCGCTTCAACACTCGAGATCCAGCCTTTCGGTTCGACCGAGATCTTCAACCGCACGCCAACCACTCGGACGGCAACCACCATGATATACGACGCTTCGGCCGACCCCAGCGTCGGCATTCCTGGCCTTTACAATGTTCAGGCGAAGGGCGCTGACGGGGCAACTACGCTCAATAGCGGTAGCTACAAAATCGATTTCGCGGCAGGCCCTACCATCAACACGGTAGCGACGGTGATCGGCACAACTTCGGCCAAAATCGCATGGAATGCGGTCACAGGCGCGGCAAGTTACGCCCTGACCCTGAACGGAAATCTCCAGGCAGAGACTGCATTTACGAACTTTAAATTCACCGGGCTGACCCCGAATACCACCTACACCCTGGGCGTGAAAGCCCTAAAATCAGGCATAGCCCCCAGTGTGATCTCCACGACGGTGGTCACGACCAAGAACATTTTTGGCGCTCCGATCACCTACGATACCAATGTTCCTCTTCCCAACTCGAAGTTTTCGAGGACCAAGAATGGAATTCTCTACACGGTTGGAGATGACGGTAGCAACAATTTCCTGGTTCGCTTCGATCTTGCGAACCCGACCGGTACAGCGTCTACGACGGTTGTCAACCTGACCGCCGACCTTTCCATGGGATCGACGGACGAGGTTCAGGATCTTTCGGTGGGTTCGGCCGTATTCGTGGCCGTCTTTCGGGGTGGCAACCTCGAGGTCTATCGGTACGATCCGACCACTCTCTCCAAACAGGCAGACTTCTTCACGGTCAATACCGGTGTTGCGGGTTTCGCTCCGGGCGGAATCAGGGTGCTCGAAAACGTTGGCCAGACGGATGTCAAAGCACTTTATTGGGGCGAGGTCGGCCCTACCGGGCTGATGATAGCTTCGGTGGCTCATCTCGTGCCAAGCAATATTTCCGCTCAGCCGGGTGCGCCCACTGATTTCCCCTTCACGGTAAGCAATACTATTACCGGCCTCGAAGTCGTGAACGTTGACAGCAATTACATCGGGGCAATCGTCGATGGCAGTACGGAGGAATATCTTACCACGGATAGCGGATTTGGTTCGAAGGTCGAGTATTTCCAGGAATCAGACAGAAAGGTTTTCGACCTTGCTCCCTCGACCGCAGGTGGGGTCGCCTACGTTGTTTCCAATGCCATCCGATTCCGGATCCCCAAGCAGTCTTTCGGCAATTCAATGAACCTTGACGCCGTCAGGCAGGTCGCGGTCGACTCGCTGGGCAATTTCTACGGCTTGGTTACGGGTTCTTCGGCAACTCTGGTCAAATTCAATTCCAAGGGTGCGCTCATTGACACCATTGACTTCCCCACATCCTATCCATGGAGCAAAATAGGAAACAAGGTCATGAATTACGACCAAACCACAGATCAAATAGTTGTTTGCGGCCCAGACTTCAATAACAGCCACCTGTCCGTGTCTGTGTTCTCAACTGCTCCGTAGAATTGGCGCCGCAAGTCATACCAATCCCATTTGGTTCGTACGTATTAAACATCGTAGTCGCGGGCTTTAGCCCGCGCAGGCGGAAGCCTGCGACCACGAACGAATTGATACGAATTCCATAAGCGTACGCAAATTCCCGTTTGGTGGGGTGACCACTTGTTGCTTTGCAGACAATCCCGTTGAATGTTCGTGAGGGCTCATTCAGAGGGGGCTTGATGGTTGTCGAAAAACGGCGTTCAGTCCGGGTTGGTCTGGTGCTCTTGCTTTTGGCTCTGGCAGGGTCTTTCTTCCTCGCAGCCCAGCCGGAAGCCCAGCCGGCTTCTCCTTTGGAAAGCCTGTTGAACGGCTCTTCTACTGACATTCCCGGCGCTATGTCTTCATTGGTTGATACCGATCTTCCCCTTGCCCTTGCCGTCGCGGATGCCCTCAAATTCAAGGCCCTTCACGGTGATTCCAAGATCCCCATCGAAAATGTAGAAGAGTTTCAACGATCTATTAGCCAACGGCTCGAACAGTCCAAAGCGGTTTCCCTGACCAAATCCGAGAGTTGCCGCATCCCCGTTCCGGCCAGAAAGGCAACCATGGCGGGCCTCGAACTGTCCGTCCCGGCTTGTTTCAGAGCCGAACAGCCGCTGCAGATAACCGACTTCGGCCCTCGAGGTGAAGCCGGAACCCTTCTTCCTGACATTTGGGTTGATTTCTTGTATCATCTCAATAATTCGCGGGAAGCATGAAAGCAGACCGGAGGGCGCAAAGCGCCCGACCGCAGGGGATGAGCCTCGCGAATTCACTTCGCGAGGCG
>MNYA01000210.1:0-542 GCA_001872985.1 bacterium CG2_30_54_10
TGGGGCGCGACCGCCGGTGAGGGGCTTCTTTGCTACGATATCGAGCGCAACACCTGGGTTCCTGTAAAACCTGATCCGGGTTCCCGGATGCGATACCTACACGGGCTCGCTCGGGCCGCTGATGG
Organism: bacterium CG2_30_54_10; assembly: GCA_001872985.1. Classification (GTDB taxonomy): domain Bacteria; phylum Muiribacteriota; class Ozemobacteria; order Ozemobacterales; family Ozemobacteraceae; genus CG2-30-54-10. Next base: position 126 of record MNYA01000210.1, read on the forward strand.
GCGACTTTTGCTGGGTTCCGTCGGGTCGGGGGCGGCTTCTCTTGAAAATGGAGTTTGGCATCGTTTTACACCCGAACAGGGCTTACGCGACGACTGGGTCAACGAGATAGTTCCGGCAGGAGATTCGCTCTGGTTCGCCACCTCCCGCGGAGTATACGTGATTCCTGATTCCGGGAAGCCCGAATGGCTATTTCCTCAGGGCTCCCCAGCTGAACGCGATTTCTGGGAAGACCCTGAAGTCAATGTCCTCGTGCCGATAAAGCCTTTTGTTTTCATTGGAACAATGTCCAATGGGGCATTCCGCCTGGGGCCCGACGGCCATGAGACGAAGCTGAAGGGAACCGCGGGGAATATCCAGGCAATGCTACTCTGGCGCGGCGCCCTTTGGGTCGCGGGCGCCAATGGAATATGGCGGAT
>MNYA01000210.1:554-7158 GCA_001872985.1 bacterium CG2_30_54_10
ACTGCGAACAAAGCCGGCTTTTGGTCCGATGGGTGCCAGTTCAAATCCCTTGCGATTTCCTCAAAAGGAACCCTTCTCGCCGGAACCCTTGACGGACGGATTTTCGAAACAAATGACGGAAAGACCTTTTCTCTGATTCTAAAATTCTCCGACGGCGCATTTCGACGACCTTGATCGCCCATGATCTTCAATAAGTGAGGCAGAATGATGGCCATTAACCCCCTTTTCATGAGAAATCACCCGCTCTTTTTCGTTCCGGTTCCGGTTCCGGTTCCGGTGTTGATGTTAATGTTAATGTTAATGTTAATGTGTTCGCTTTCCCTGGAGGTTGATGCCGCCAAACCGGCCAAGGCTGCTAAGGCTGCTAAGGCTGGTTCTGCCAAGGCTGCAACTGCTGCCAAGGCAACCACCGCATCAGCGACGGTTGACGCTTCGAAGGCAGTCTCCGCCCCCGTTCCGGCTGCGAACCCTCAGGCCGCCCCTGCCGTTATCGAAGAGATTCCCGTAGCCGCTGATGCCAGGGAAGCCTATGGGCGAGGCCAGTCTGCCTTCAAAGATGGAAAGGCTCTGTTCGCGATCCGGTCGTTCCTGGAAGCCCTCAAGCAAGATCCTCAGAACATTCCCCTCATGTCCCGAACTGGCTGTCTGATAATGGATTATGGCGAAACAAGCTTGAAGGAAGGCCGGGAACTGCTGACCAAATTGATGATATCGCGAAAAAACTCGGCCACCGAGGAAGAGCTGGTTGCCTATGCGCGTTCCCTCTTCATGGTCGAGCCTTTTAAGTTCAACGATGCCGAGGCAACCCTGCGTGGAATCCTGAAGACCAACCCGCGGAGCGCCTCAGCCTATGTTGCCCTCGGCGATCTCGATCTATTCAGAAACCATTTCGAGAACGCGATCGAAAACTTCAAGCAGGCCAAAACTCTCAACTCTGGCGACAAGCGTGCCCTGTTCGGAATCGCTTTCGGCCTGATGGGGTTAAAGAAAAATCCGGAAGCGCTTGACGCGCTCCAAACGGGTCTGGCGGTTTCCCCCACGGACCCATGGGTGAATGTTAGAATGGGCCGTGGATTGGTGGCGTTGGGGCAACCCATAGCTGGTTCTCGGCATTTCAAGATGGCCATTGAGGCAGACCCTGATTATCTGCCCGCTCATCTGGCTTACATCGCTCAGCTTCTTCCCAATGTGGGTGACATGACCGCATGGCGCCATCTCCAGGTTGCCCAGCGTCTCGATCCCGAAAACCCGCAGGTGTATTACTACCTCGGAATCTTCCAGGAAATGCGTGGGCATGTCGATTTGGCGGTTGAAAACTATGAGGTCGCGGAATCCTTCGGCCCTCAATCTGTTGAGGTGAAGTTGCGCTTGGCCCGAATTTTCGCCGGTATCGGTCACAGTTTTCCCGGCAATGTTTTTTCGAACGAGGATTTCATGGCACAGAAAGAATACCAGTTGTTCTACGATGGCCAACGCGCACTCGGCCTCCTCCGCGAAGTCCAGGCCCTCGCGCCGAACCATCCCGACTCCGCTTTCATCAACAGTACCATCGAAAAACTTGAAAACAGTGTTTCCCGTGGACAAGAAAATAATTGAAACTAAATTACCCCACGTGTCATAGTTTTCGCTTTGGCTTAACCGGAATTTTTTCCACTAAACTGAAGGAGGAAGAATAAGATGGATCGCAAGAAATCCTGCTCCGGAAGATGGTCTTTCGCCCTTTTGGCACTCGCCTTTCTCATAACTCTTGCAGGCGCGGCTCGCGCCACTGACGTTTCGACCGTCAGTGAAGATGACAAGTTCGCTCCCCAGCGAATTACGCTCATGTCCGGAATGTCGGTGGAAACAAACGAGGTGCGCCGGGCGGCCAAAATGACCGAAGAGCCCAGAGCCTCGATCGCCGTCTGGTGCCCCTGGATGGAACCACCTCCTGTCGAGCGCAACCGCGCTGACATGATTGACGGAACCAAATGCAAAATCTATAAGAACATCGGAGCCACTCGCGACAGGTATCCTTTCGTCGTCAGAGCCGTGACCCCCGAAAACGATGGGCCCTTCTATGTTTACCGAAACGTCCGCTACAACTGGAAATTCGAAACCAGCCCGGCCGACGAAGCTCTCGGCGGAAACCGCCCCGGAAAGTCCGGAAGAGACCCCTGGACCCCCTTCTATCGCCAAGCCCTCCTGGAAAGCGAAGTTCTTTCTTTTATCCAGCAGTATGCCAAGGATAAGGTTGGCCCCGATTCGCTACCCGAAAAGAAGGCCTTCGCCAACCGGCACACAACGGTCTATGACTCCGGAATCACCGGAAATACCCAAGTTGCCGAGTCTACCATCCTTCAACAGGTCGGGATGACCTTGACCTACGATCGCGCGGATGTCACCGCCGAGGTCACTGCTGTCCCCGTTGTAGGCACGGGTTACCCTGATGGCGATTCCGCCACTGCAGATCTCGCAGACCCTGGCGATACCATCCAAAGCACGGTCACTCTCGACGCGGCGATTGATGAACAGAAATGGGTCAAGGATCAGAAGGTTATCAACCCCGTTCCTTCTGCCTTCTCGAGCGTCTGGACCCTGGGCGAGTGCTCCGCTTACTCCCTTTGCTACGTCGAAGACTACAGGAAACCCGCCGGAAGCGGTCTTGCTTCCCGTGGCAACACCTACGAGGGCTCTGTCGGCGGCTACATCAAGGGCGGCGTGGTCATTGATTATGAAGATGACAACACTGAGGCCAAGGCGGAATCCGACCAGCTGCAGGCCAAGCTGAAATACTACGTTGGCAACGGCGACGTCTACAAAGTCCAAAATCCCTTCTACGGCGAAGATTCCACGCATGAAACCCGCTCGTTGCCGTATCTCACCTTCTTCTATTTGGCCGCGAACTCCGAGTTCGGCCCCTACGCCTGCGCCTCCCAGCGCGACCGCGAACTCGACTGGTATGTCGATGGCCATCCCTACTGGAGTTCCAAGGAGCAAAAGGAGATCATCGAATACGTCGGTGAGCGCTACGGAAACGCCTGGAACTCCAATGGCATCCCCGATTGGGAATTAGGCGTGGTCTTTACCACCCTCGGCCTCGACGGCAAGGGAAAGAACTCCAAGCGCATTACTGAGCAGCTGAATGATGCCTGGACGCGCCGCTCAATGGAGAATTGCACCTACTTTCAGGCTCTTCGTGCCGATCTCCTCTCCCGCAAGAGCAATGGAGGCACGGCCAGAGCTCTGGCCGCCCTCAACGCTCTCGAAAACGTTATCCTCAAGGGTGCTCCCGGAATGCGTGACGATCGGACCTTCTATCGCTTCGCCGCAGCCGGGTATGACCCCAACCTCGGCTCATATTGCATCGGGCCTCAGAAGCTCGAAAAAGATAACCCCCTGGTCCACCAGGAATGGGCCGCTGAAAAGAAAGGCGTTCCGATCAAGAAGGGAAAATGGATCCTTGCCGAAAAGCGCCTGATCCTGCCTAAGCACTTCACCCAGGCCGCCTTTGACTCGACCAGCACCGACCTTTTCACCTCCAAGCAGATCCTGCAGGTCGTTCTGGCCGACTGCTGCGGGAACATGACCACGGTCAACCCTTCCACCGAGAACTCCCGCGACGGGGTCATAATCCACGATGACGCTGAATCCTCGCTTCCGGTGCCTGAGATGTTCGTTCAGGATCCGATCTCCCAGACCGATATTCCCATCCAAGTGCCAAGTAACGCCGATCTGGCCGAGGGTGAGAAACTCGTAATCAAAAGCAAAAAGGAGGGAACCGAGAAAGAATACGGGCCCAGCGATTCCGTCGGTCAGTTTGACCTCGCGAACAACGACTTCTTTCTCCAGCACAAAGACGGAACCCGCAGTCAAATTTCCCCCTTGGGGGGAGATTCCAAAGCCACAAATGGCGGTGAAAAGTCGATCTTCGAAGATACACGGGTTCAATTCACTCTAGGCGGCTACGACAATGTCGATGGAATGTCCTCTTTCCGCGGTGTCGGAAAACAAAAGCTGGAAATCTTCTCCATCGATGAAGCGGGCACACGGATCGCCCCCGAACAACTCGAATTCGTCGACGATGCCGGACAGGCCAAGACCGCCGAGTTTGTCGAGCGAAGCAACACCGGGGATCCCTACAAATTCAAACCTCAATACCGGATCCATCACATTTTCCGCAAGCCCGGCCGCTACCAGGTCGCCTACACCATGTGGGAATACACCAACCCCTCTGGCCCCAAACAGTCGCGAACGATGACCTACAATGTCCGGGTCCAGGACTCTAAGACCGAGAATCGGAGCATCCAGAGCGAGACAATCAACCACTGATGTGACCGAACGGGCGCCCCGGAAGGGGCGCCCGTTCCCTTGGAGGATGACATGAAGTTTCGCCGTTCCCTGTATCTGCTGACGATCGCGATCTTGGTCTTCTGTTGTTCCCTGGCTGATGCGCAGACGGATATCAAAAGTCGCATAGTTGTACAAGTCCCACGCGATGGGAAGCTGGCACGCACCAGAATCGACTCGGTCTTCATCGCTTCCCAATCAGTGCTTTGGGGAACCGCCGGCGGTGTGTTCGTCGAAAATGCCGATGGTTTCGGCACTTGGTGGACTTCAAAAAATGCGCCATTCAAGCAGGAAGAGTTCGTCGCCGTAGCCGCGAGAAATGGCGAAATCTGGATCGGTGTCCGAAATCCCGCTGCCGGACAGGGGATCTTCCTTCTCGACGGCTCCACTTGGACCAGATTTCATCCCAGCCTCAACGAGATGCTTTCCGACCTTGTGAACTGCATCCTGGTCGATGGCAAGGAACGGGTCTGGATCGGGTATGAAGAACGCGGAATCGACCGATACATCGGAGAAGGATACGGTAAAACAACGCTTCGCCTGTTCGGCGGAATCAAGGTAAAGGCAGGCCTTCTTCCGGGATCGGTAAATGCGTTGACAGATGCGGGGGGCATGATCTGGGCGGGAACGAATTCAGGCCTGTGCCGCTTCAACCCGGAATCGGAGCACAAGGCCAAATTCGAATCGTGGACCTTCGGAAAGAACTTTCCCGACCAGGCCGTCTGGGCACTCATTCCTTACGGTGATGGCCGGGTGGCCGCCGGGACCGATCAGGGTTTCGTCCTTCCCGACGGCGCTGGCTGGAAACTCATCGGCATGAAGGACGGTCTTTCCTCAATGCCGATCAAAGCGCTGTGTTCTGAGAAAGGCCGGGTCTGGGTTGGGCACACGAACGGCCTGCAGGTCTACGAGGACGGCAAGCTCTCGGCGTTGCTCTACACCCCTGACCTGCTGCCCGCGCAGTCGGTGCGCTGTTTGGCGGCCCGCGTCCTTCCCGATGGCTCTTCCAGGATATACGTCGGAACTGAGGCTGGCGCACGGGTGTTTTCAATTCCCTGAGTGGGTGTGCCTTTTTCATAATGTGATACAAGCAATCAGTCAGCGGCCTGCCCGCGTGCCTTGAGTATCAACCGGGTTTTGAGGTCGTTAAGTTTCGACTCGAGCCCCACCGGGTAGTGGTGAGGGTTGACGAACCTCTTCACGCCCCCGTGGAACATGCAAAGGTTGTCTTGCAAAAACTGATGTATTTCGGCCAACGGGGGAGTTTTGTAGACGAGTTTCCCGGCCCTCACTACCGGAATCAGCAGGTCGGTGGCGTCGAGACCGGGAGTGATTTTCTTTCGGCGAGTCGAATCCATCGGGTCCACCATTACCGGGTCAGACGGAATTCCAATCTCCCGGTCGTATATCACATCTCCAAGGTTCTCTTGACGGTCGTGGAAACGTCTTATCTGCAAAATTCCGGGGTTCGTCATCTTGATTGCCTGTTCGGAGATTTTGATCTTGTATTCCCAGGGTTTCCCGGGCCGGCGGATTGCGACCAGCTTGTAGACCCCGCCCAGAGCAGCCTGATCGTGGCCCGTCACGAGTTTCGTACCCACTCCCCAAACGGCTATTGCGGCCCCCTGCTGTTTGAGGCTGGCGATGATGTTCTCGTCGAGGTCATTGCTGGCGACGATAACCGAACTTTGAAAACCGGCATCGTCGAGAATTTTCCGGGCCTCGCGGCTGAGATATGCCAGATCTCCTGAATCGAGCCTGATGCCGACCATTTTGTGCCCTTGTTCGCGCAACCAGCGCCCGACCGTTATTGCATGGCGAACTCCTTCGATCGTGTCGTAGGTGTCGACCAGGAAAACGCAATTATTGGGCATTGCCTTTGCATAATTTTGGAAACTTTCTTCTTCTGTATCGAAGGACATTACCCAGCTATGAGCGTGAGTCCCCCGCACCGGGATTCCGAAAAGCTTGCCGGCCAGCACGTTGGATGTTGCCGCGCTTCCGCCGATGTAGGCTGCCCGGCTTGCCGCAAGCGCTCCATCAATGCCCTGAGCGCGTCGAAGGCCGAACTCGAGTACCGGCTCTCCCATCGTGCTTATGCAGATTCTGGCAGCTTTTGTCGCGATCAGGCTTTGGAAATTGATCATGTTCAGCAAGGCCGTTTCAAGAATCTGACATTGGACGATTGGCCCTTGAACCCGCACCAGGGGCTCGTGTGGAAACACGATCGTTCCTTCGGGGACAGCGTCGACGTCACATGAAAATTCAAGCCCGC
>MNYA01000114.1:0-1254 GCA_001872985.1 bacterium CG2_30_54_10
TTTCCTGAGTTTTGCGCGATTCTGCGAAAAGCGGCTTCACCAACGGTTCTGGTAAAGCAAGTGCCGTTGTGGTATTAAGCCAAATTTTGTCTTTTCTGATGACTTCAAATCCGAGTTCATCCATGTTTATCCGTGGAAAAATTCTTTCTTGATGGCTTATCTTTGTGCCATTCGCGCGTGCCCCCCTTTTTTGAGAAGTTACCTCAATTCTTTGCCCAGAACTCCCGGATGCCCATCAGAACGAACTGAACCCCTATTCCGGCGAGAAGCAGGCCCATGACGCGAGTAACGATCTTCAGACCGATCCGGCCCATGAGGCTGACCAGCCTGCTGGAGTTCGCTAGCACAACCCAGGACAGAAACGCCGTGAGCACGATTCCGGCCAAAATTGCCAGCATCTCCTCGGCATTTTTTGCGTTGGAACCCAGCAAAGCAACGGTGGAAATAGCTCCAGGGCCTGCAAGCAGGGGAATCGCCAGCGGAGTGATGGCGACATCGGGCTTGTTGACGCTTTCCTGTTTCTCCTCAGGCGATTGAGGTTTCGACCCTTCGCTGGACCGCATTGTATCCATCGCTGTGGCGAGAAGCAGTAGCCCGCCTGCGACTCTGAAAGCCGGTAGGGTTATTCCAAAAAATGCGAAGATCCTGTTTCCCAGTGCGGCAAAAACAAGCAGAACGCCCCCGCAGACAATCGAAGCCAGACGCGCCATCCTGCCGCGCGTTTCCCGGGTGTCACGCGGAGTGATCGCCAGGAAAATCGGAGCCGTGGCAAATGGATCCACGATCGCAAAGATCGTCGCGAATGATGAAAGCGCAAAGGTGGTCAGATCGGGTGGCAATTGAAATGCCCTCAGGGGATCAGGAACGACCTGACCCCGGAAAGCTTGGAAACCCCTGTATTGGTGGTTGCCTTGATCTCGATATAATATAGGCTTCCGCTGAGCCTCGGTGCGCTTTCTAGGTTGATCGTTACGAAATGGTTCGTCGTTGGCGCGACCGAATCCTCGAATAAACCCGCGATGGTGGGCGGAGAAGTTGTTCCATGCGTAATATCGCAGGTTGCGGCAACTGTTGTTGTCCAGTTAATAACCGCCGTCGCGCTGGAAATGACGCCCGTGGAAACATTCTGGATCAGCAGAATGGCGGGAGTCGTAAAGCTGAAGTCGCCTGAAAAATATTCGCTTCCAAGGGCGTTCTTCGATCGAACACGGTAATGATATGTTGTCAAAGAGCTGAGGTCGTTAATGGTTATCG
>MNYA01000114.1:1271-4332 GCA_001872985.1 bacterium CG2_30_54_10
GCGTCCAAGGTCTGAGAAGAACTTCCATAGGTGGTCGTGGGCCCATAATCAACTCGGGAGGTCGACAGATCGTCCGTGGTCCAGTTGAACGTGGCATCGGTTTCGGAAGGACTGCAGACCACAGCCCCTACCAGAGCCGGCGTCGTCCAGTCAGGTGTCGTAAAGGAGTAATCGCTCGAGACCGCCAAATTTCCCGAAGGATCCTGGGTGCTCACCTTGAAGTGATAAAGGGTGTTTTCGGCCAGATTGTCCATCGTGACCGTGTGATCCTTCGTGAGGGTCAGAATTGAAACCTGCGATGCGTAGGACGATGTCAGGCCATAATCGATGACCGAATCCGCAATTTCATTGGTCTTCCAGATTACGCTCGCCGAAGTTGCATAGACGTTTTTCATTGCGATGGAGCTGATTACGGGCGCCACGGAGTCGGTGGTGGTGAAAGTGAAATCCCTGGTAATGCCTTCGTTTCCGGACAAATCCCGCGAGCGGAACCTGAAGTGATAGGTCGTCGCACCGGAAAGTACGGTCAGATAAACGACATGGCTTGTACTGGCAAGTGTCGAAAGGGCGTCTTCAAACTGCGTCTTGCCATAGGTGTTGGTAGTTCCGTATTCAATCTTCGAGGTGGCCGGTTCATCCGTCGACCATGAAATTGTCGCGGTCGTGTCCGTAATCAGGAAGGCGGTCACGCTCGCCTGCGGCGAAGTCCTGTCAAGTGTAGTGAATGTCGCGATGCTCGATGTGGCAAGATTGTTGAACCTGTCCTTTGACATGATCGTGAATGAATAAGTGGCGTTTTCAGTCAGACCCGAAAGGGTTGCCGAGTGGCCCAGCACCCTGTTGGAATTGAGCGTGGAAAACAGGTGCAGGCCAGGAATCGTCCAGTATTCGACCTGGGAATCACTCATCTCGTTGGTTTTCCAGAAAATGATCCCCGACTTGGTTGTTACGCTCTGAACGAGGATATCTGTGATCTGCGGCCCTGAAAGATCGGGGGTAAGGAAAGTGCTATCTCCCGAAACTGATTCAAGACTCGACTGATTCCTGGATCTGGCGCGAAAATGATACGTCGATGATTTGCTGAGATTTGCGATCGGCACCGAATGCGTGGTAGTCGCAAGCGTATCGACTGCCGTCTGAATGTTATAGGTGGAAGTCAACCCGTAGTCGACCTGGGATGTGCTTGGTTGGTCGGTTTCCCATGTGATGAGGGCCGTCGTTTCAGTCAACCCAGTCGCCTGAATTGCAGAGATGAGAGGTGACGTGACGCCAGGAGTGGCGAACGACTGTTGCCCGGAAATACTCTCCACTCCGCTGGCATCGACAGAACGGCAGCGGAAGTAATAAACCCTTCCCCCTGGAAGATTCGCGAGCGTAACGGAATGTTCGATCGCCCATGGCGCGTTCGGGACGGCCCTATTCAAGTAAACTCCTGATGCCACGCCGTATTCCACTGTTGAGGAAGTGTCCTTGTCGGTCAGCCAGGAAATCTGAACGCTTGAATTCGAAATGGTCACCACCGAAATCCGGCTGATAACAGGAGCGCCCGAGTCAAGCGTGGTGAAGACAAAATCCCCGGAAACGGTTTCCTGGCCAAGTAAATCCGTCGATCGAACTTTGAAGTGGTATGTGGTGAATGGTATCAGGCCGGTCAGATCCACCTGATGGCTTGCAACGGAGTCGGGAAAGGGAAAGTTGGGCGTCCGGTTTCCGTAGGTGTTCGAGGTCCCATATTCAACGAGGGATGTAGCCGAGGCCGTCGTGCTCCAGGTTATCGTTGCCGAGGAGACACCGATGCTTTGAACCAGGATCTGGCCTATCGTCAGTGGAATCGAAAACGTATCTACATTGGAAACAACCGTATTTCCTGAAGAGTCGCTCGATCTTACCCGGAAATACCAGACCGGACTTGGTATCTCATTGAGCCCGCTGATCTTTACGGAATGAGCCCTCAGCAAAACCGGATTGAGAACGGATGTCGCGAGAAAAACCCCGGATGCGGTTCCCCACTCGACCTGGGAAGAGCAGGGTTCATCGGTTGTCCAAGCGATAATCGCACCGGAGAATGTCACGCCCGAAATAGTTATTCCGTAAATGACTGGAACTGCCTGATCGGGTGTGGCGAAAGATTTTTCGAATGAATAGGCAGTATTCCTAAGCTGGTCGTAAGCCTTAACCCGGAATTTGTAGGTCTGCTTCGCGCTCAACCCGGCAATCGGAATCCGGAAAGTGGTCGTCGCCGTCGCGCTTGCGACTGTTTCCAGGGTAAGAAACCCGACGCCGTATTCAACAAGCGAAAAGCATGGTTCATCCGTGGTAAAGACGATTTCAGCCGAGGTCGAAGCAAGGTTGTCAACGCGAAGGTCGTAGATCGTCGGCGCAATCGAATCGGTTGTAGAGAATGAGTTATCGCCCGAGACACTTTCGTTCCCACTGCCATCCCTGGATCGAACCCGGAAATGATAGTTCGTCGAAGCCGTCAACGGGCTGATAACTACCAAATGTCCGGTTGTAAGAGCAGTTCGGATGACCGTTGTAAAACCATATCCCGGGGTAAGTCCGTACTCAACCTGCGTGGTACCAGCCGTGTCGCTCTGCCAGACGATTGTTGCGGAGTTGGCGGTGATCAGGGTCGCCGATGCCTGAGAGATCACCGGCGGGTTCGGACCGACGGCAAGTGCCTCGGTGGTGAATGTGTTGTCGGGGGAAATTGCTTCGTTGTTGTTCGGATCCTTCGACCGGACCCTGTAGTGATAGACGGTCTGGGGAAGAAGGTTAGCGAGCGCAGCCAAATGTCCTTCGACGTAGGCCAGGCTAAGAGTCGTGGAGTATCCATAAGCCGCGGTGGTACCGTATTCGACAAGGGAACTCGATGGTTCCCGGTCGGTAAGCCAGACAATCGCGGCCGTGGTCGCGGTTATCTGGGTGGCAGAGACATTCGTGATCGTGGGTGGAACGATCTCAATCGTTGTGAACGTATCCGGATCTGAGATCGTTTCGGTACCACCGGGCCAGGCCGATCTGATGAGAAACGTGTAGGTAGCGCCACCTTCGAGGTTTT
>MNYA01000033.1 GCA_001872985.1 bacterium CG2_30_54_10
GTGGTCGGGATTTTGTCCCTGGTTCTGATGTTCCGGGCATGCTCTAATCCCAAAATGACCATCATGGAAAAACCTTTCACCCCTAAGGTTTCCACCCCCAACGGGAAGAAACCCGTCACCAAACCCCGGACTTACACATCGACTCCGTTCAGCTCGTCCCAAACTTCAAAAGAAGTTACCGAAGCCAAGGAGGTTGCCGCCAAGCTGAAGGAGGTGAATGACAAGGCAGGGGTGGAGTGGCTCAACAAGATGCTGCACGATCCTTCTGTCGCCACCCTGACCCGCGAAATCTACCGGATGCGCAACATCCCTTGCCATGGCCGATGGATATGCCCTGCTTTTCAAGGGTAACCTCTCCGAAGCTCGGGACCAGTTCATCAAAGGCTTCGAGGACCCCGAGAGCACGCCCCCAGTGAGGTATGTCGCCTGTCAGTACCTGATGAGCATCTCCAGACAACTGAAAGACCCCGATGGGTATTTCAAATGGGGGAAAGAGATGGGAAAACTGCTCGACAAAGAGGATCTGAGTTGCATCGACCAGAAAAAATCCAAGTTATTCCTCGACCGGATCACCGAGAAGGAGATTCTTTTTAAGGCACGAAATGACCGTTCCTTGCAGGAAAAAATCATCGATTTTTACATGACCCAGATGGCCTCGGAACTCCAGACCGACCAGATTCGGGCCACTGTGCGAGACCAGGTGTTGAATGACATCAAGAGGGTCGAAAAGGAGGTTCTGGGATGAGAAACCCGAAAAACAGCCGGTGGCGTCCATCCTCTGAAGGTTCAGCGTATGTAATCGCTCTGGGCGTGGTTTCCGTGCTGATCATCCTGGTTCTTCTCTTTTCCCGGACCAGTGTCGCCCGGCGATTCACCACCAAGTTCCTGTCCGCCGAGAACAAGGCCGGGGCACTGGCCGAGGCTGCGGTCGATCTCGGGCTGAGGCGCGTCAAGGACGAGATGAACACCTCGGGGAATTGGTACCAGATATTCAGGTTGCCTGCGCCCCTTCAAAACAACGGATCCTCCCTCAGTTCGGCCGACGGAACCGATATCCCCATGGATGTCGACAACCCGATCTATAAAGCGATCATTGATGTCTCGACTGATATGGATCCCTTGATCAAGGCTACTCCCGGGAGCGTCACCGTTACCCTGGAAGGTAGCATATCATCTGCCTCCGCCTTTGCCGCGAAATCCTCCTCCGACTACAATGTCGTCGGAATCAACAAAAAATCAGCGGCCGCCTCCGGGGTAAACAACCATGCCGCTTTCCTCGACAATATTTCCGCCGGCGGATCTGCTCCGGACACGATTTCCTCTCGGCTTATCGGGGATTACGTCCTGAACTTTCGCCTGCCCGAATGGCCCAGCCTGTCAACCTCCCACCCACTCGAGATCCCAATAGTGCCGGAGATAAAGATCTTCGGAGTGACCGTCCCCCCGACTCCCATCAACGGTCATCTCACCCTGACATTGGAGAAAGTCAACCCCGACCCTGATGACGACGTCAGTATCGAAGCCTCAATCAAAATTATCGCCTTCAACCTGATTATTTACGGAAATACGTTCAAAGTGTGGGAAGACTATATCAGCAAGATTTTCGAGCTGTCTTCCTCCGGCGGCAGCAATCTGCGATGCCAGGATTTCGCGAAGACGATCGTCGGTTCGACCCCTGATTGGCCGGCCTTTCAATGGAGTTCCAGCGGAATCGTGACAGTGGTTCAGGCCGCTTTCAACACTCTCCTCGGAACCAGGACAGGGTCTGCGAGCCCGCCTCCCGGCAGCACGTTCAATGCGGGTCAGGCCGTAGAAAAAGGCGGATACCTGAGGCTCACCGCCCAGGTCTATTACCAGCCGGGCACTACCGGCACGATGATCCACCGGACCCTGATGGCGGAGAGGGAGTTCAAAGTTGCCGACACGCAGCCGGTGGCTCCCGAATACGTTTTCTTCGTGGCCAACAGCGATCTCCCTTATGAAAACATCGGCGCGGACAAGATGTACCCCGATCCTGAATACGACCCTGACAGTGAGATCAAGTTCATCAACCTGGGCGCCACCGGAATCATGGCCACCTCATCCATCCATCCCTTCCCGCAGTTCATCTCAGGCACGAACAAAGCCAATTACCCTGCATTTGCGGATGCCTTCAATGGCACGGTCACCGAAAACTCACACATCCCCGGAATGGTCCGCATAAACGGCACTAAAAAAATGCTCACCAATGTATTTTCGGGCCGTCTGGCTGATGTCCGGACAACCGAATACAACGCCCTTTTCGTGAACAAGACCGGCTTGCCTCCGACCAATCCCCCGGGCGATTTGATCGACCCCCGTTTCGGTTGGGACGGTGATGTTTCAAAGCCGTTCATAACTCCTTACATCCCCCTTTCGCCGGGTAATCCGCCCCTCCCCCCCGGGTTGGAATCCATCATGGACATCCTCAAGACGAGTATGTCCTTCGATACCGCTACCCAGCTTCAGGGTGACTTTTTCTTCGAGTATCCGCTTGGCTGGAAAATAGAGGGATATCTTTTCCAAAGGTATTCCTCCGTCGCAATTGGTGTCAACCCGATTATCAACCCGGCAAAGCTGCTGGCCGCTGTTACTTTTTCTCCGTTTCCCGTCCCCAGTGGGCTCGATCCAATCAAAGCCAAAAAGGCTGATGAGACCGAGGTTAAGGTACAGCTCTCCCACCCTGAAAAGCCGTTCGGAGTCTGGGACTACCCGGCTCATAACAGCCCTCCGGCCCCCTACTCGAAGTGGGATCCCAACAATCCACAGAACCTGCCGGCCAATTTGTATAGTCCTCTGCAGTACGCCAAGAAGGCCGACCATTTCTATGCTGACAACGCCGGGTTCCAAGCCGATCTCTCCAACCGCATTAAAAGCGGAGTTTTCGATTGCACCGGCGTCACCTTCATTAAGGAGGGCGTGGTGGAACTCCCCATTATGCAGGTGGAAGGCCGTGGACTGCTGATTGCCAACCGCTCGATCAACGTAAAGGGCAACATAACACGCAAGGCTCCGGCCTCCGGCAGGACGGTGTTCGGACTGATCGCTCGGAACGGCCAAATCATCACCTCCCCCGGTGTCACCCGGATAGAGGCCGCCTGTTACTCAAACTACCAGGTGGACAATGCCCCCGGAAACGCCCTTTTCATTGATGGAAACCTCATCGTGAACCATTTCCGGCGCGACCGGTTCAACAGCATTGAGGTTTTCTACAATGGACCGGCTTGTCGAGACTCATTGCTTTCGATGATTCGCGATGTTGGCAAATTCGACCAAACAAGGTATCATGTGTCACTTGGGAAGCAATGGGGCCGATTCGCCTATGAGAAGCAATAAAACCAGAAAAGCCGGAATTAGCATTCTTGAGGTCACACTCGCCTGTGTGATCATGGCTCTGGCGATTTTGCCGATTTACCGGGCACTGTCCTCCTCGGCCGAGGCGGAGATCGAGACGACCAAGATCGCCATGGCCAAAGAGATTCTCGAATCAATGCGGCAGGAGATCCTCTCCCATCCGTTCGATGACATCTCTGCTCAGGTCTCAACGGTCAAGACATACAGCCCGCTGGCTGGCCAGCCGTATACCCGCTCCTTAGGGTAAGATCCTCGAAGCCCAGAAAAAGTATAAGCTCTTCGATCTCACGGTTCTCGCCCAATTCAACAATACGACCAAGACCATCATCCAGATTGAGGGGAAGGTCACCTTTACATCAAAAGGGGGCCACCCGAAGTCGGAAACCCTGACTTTCATCCAGGTTTCTGACAAATGAGCGGGGCCCGGTGCTCTGAGATCGTTCGCGGGTTTAAGATCGGCTTCACGTTGATAGAGGCAATGGTGGCTATCACCATCATGGGGTTCATTGCTGTGGGGCTGTTCTACATGCTTTCCTCCGCAAACCGAACCCGGGCATTAGCCGATGCCAAGGGAAATGCCAAAAACGAAGTAGAGGTGGCCCTGCGCCAACTGACCCGCGATATCCAAATGGCCCGCGCCCCCACGCCGGCCCAACAGAAAGCCTCCCCGCCAAAAAAGTTTGCCCTGGTATTCGGAACCAGTGACGTTACTTTCGACATTTCCGAGGAAGATACGAGTAGCCACCAAATACTGACCAAGGAAGTGAGTTACGCCTGGGATCTTCCCTCCAAGAAACTCGACCGAACCTATGACGGGAAGACCCGCCCTTTGATGACGCATTTGAGCGCCTTCGAGATGGATTATGATCCGTCTGCCACCACTTCCGGTACCATCATGATCAAGATTGAGGCCGCCTTCTATCCTGAAGGGGTGCAGGCTTCCCAGTCTTACTCCCAGG